>JAFGIQ010000254.1 GCA_016929575.1 candidate division FCPU426 bacterium | reverse complement strand
GAGGAGCTCCTTTTCACTTATGCACAGGATTACGGGGGCAGCCGTGCATATAAGCTGTCCCGTTTTGTACTGGAGGCCTTGGAACTTCCCAAAACGGATACTGCAGTACGTCCGACTTCAGCCATTGAAAAAATAAAGGCGCATGCATTCCCGGCCCCTGCGCCGCAGAAGGAGGCCGCCGCTATTTCCGGGGAGGAGCCGCTTTCCCTCTCGTATTATCAAATTGACGATTATCTGACCTGCCCCCAAAAATACAAGTACTGGCATGTATTACGCATACCCGTGCTTCCGCATCATGCCATTTTATATGGCAAAGCCTTGCATACGGCGGTCACCGAGTATTACCGGAAGAAGATATTGGGGCAATCCATACAAGAGGATGAGTTGGTGCAGGTTTTCTTGAATTCCTGGGTTAATCAAGGATATATATCCCGGGAACATGAAGAGCTGCGGCAGCAAACGGGAATTCAGTCATTGAAGTTGTTTATTAAAAATGATATGATAACTCCAGTTATACCAAAATATATTGAGAAATCGTTTGCTTATAATTTGGGCACGGTAAAAATCGTTGGCCGCATGGACCGGGTGGATGTGCTGCCGGACGGAAAGGCAGTTATTGTTGATTTTAAAAGCTCGGAAGTGTTTGAGAAAAAAGAGGCGGATAAAAAGGCCCGCGAGAGCCTGCAATTGCGAATATATGCTTTAGCCTGGATGCATTTGGAAAAGAAGTTACCGGCAAGACTGGAATTATATTTTTTAGACAGCGGGATTGTGGGCAGTACTGAACCGGATCCTGACAAGATCCGCGATGCAGAGGAAACCATTGGTGTGGTGGCGGAGGGAATACGAAAAAGGGATTATACAGCCAAGCCCAGTGTCTGGGTATGCAATTATTGTCCTTACCGTACCCTTTGTCCTTCTGCGGCTTTGTGAAAAGACGGGAGCCGAGCAAGCCTCAGGCAACTTAAAATGACTGGAGTGGGGCAATGATTGGATGGAAAGACGCGATCGCAAGAAGCTGTGTTTGCGGATTGGCCTTGGGTGCGTTTATCATGGCCGGTGCCGGTTGTGCACGTTTGGGAAGGATGGTCAAACCAACCCGTGCACATCCTCCTGAAAGCACAAAAGCGGAAAGAAAATTCACCAATATCCGCGTAGCCTTGATGAAACAAGCCAAACGCATCAACCTTTCTTCGGCGCGCCCGGTGAAGATATACGATATGCAAACGAAAAAAAATCCGGACCAGGTTCAGCTGCAAGCGGACGCCCAACTGGTGATCCGGGATGGAAAGATGATGCTGGCCGGGCGGTCATTGGATTCTCCGGTTATACGCTTTGTGCCCCCAGCCAATGAATATATCCGGGTCAACGGCAAACGGTATCGCGGGCAGATAGAAATAGCGCTTACGGACCAGCAGGAAGGATTTTTGGTGGTGAATTACATTCCCTTGGAGGAGTATCTGTTGGGTGTCATTCCCAATGAAGTGCTCTCTTCCTGGCCGGAACAGGCTTTACAGGCGCAGGCCGTGGCCGCAAGGACTTTTGCCCTGTACAAAATGAGCGGGCGCGCGCAGGACCGTTATGATCTGGAC
Organism: candidate division FCPU426 bacterium; assembly: GCA_016929575.1. Classification (GTDB taxonomy): domain Bacteria; phylum Oederibacteriota; class JAAXVQ01; order JAAXVQ01; family JAUVAV01; genus JAFGIQ01. The sequence goes on along the minus strand of JAFGIQ010000254.1, from coordinate 12,930 downwards.
GCCTCTGTGAACAATCAGGTATATGGCGGGCTGGATTCCGAAAAAGAGAGCACCAACCAAGCCGTGCGCGCGACCGAAGGCTGGGTCGCCCTTTATGAGGGAAAATATATAGCGGCTTTTTATCATTCCAACTGCGGCGGACATACTGCCAATGTCAGCGATGTGTGGGGGAGCAAAATGGACTATCTTTGCGGCACTGCCTGCGGTTTTTGCGACAACGGCCCCCATTTCACATGGAAAAACACAGTACCCCAAGTGGAACTGGCGGCACGCCTGCGGAAACACAATCTCGCCGTGAATGGCGAGTGCCACCTGGAATTGATCGGCCGGGACTCCGGAGGAAGAGTGACAACGGTACGCATTCGTCATGCAGGAGGGACCGAGGAAGTCAAAGCCGCCGCTTTTCGCATGATGATCGGACCGGATGTTATTCGCAGCACCAAATTTTATCTCCAAGAACGGGAAAAGCAATTTGTTTTCACGGGGAAAGGATGGGGACACGGGGTAGGTTTATGCCAGGAAGGAGCATATGGCATGGCGCGGAGCGGATATCGTTTTCAGGATATTTTACAGCATTTTTACCCCGGAATTGTGCTGCGCAAGATCCGGCTGCATTAAAGACGGGCAACCTCATATTTGGCGGAAAGACTGCAACCATGAATTTGAAAATGGATGATTTTGATTTCCATCTGCCCCCTGGATATATTGCCCAAACGGCGTTGCCGCGGGGGGCATCGCGCTTGATGGTCTGGCAGGGAGAAAAAGACCCGGTGCAGCATGATTGCTTCAGGAATATTGAGCAATGGCTTCAGCCGAAGGATTGTTTGGTGGTGAATAACAGCAGGGTGATTCCTGCACGGTTATTCGGATATAAGAAACACACCCATGCCAGGATTGAACTGCTTTTGCACCGGGAAATTGAACCCGGACGCTGGGAGGCATTGGCACGTCCTGCAAAAAGATTGCAGCCCGGGGTCATGCTGATTATCGGCGGCGAAGAGATACTGGTGGAGAAGGTCGGGGAACGCGGAGGCATCATGATGCGATTTGCATCAGCCAAGGCAGGCTGGCGTATCATATGGCGGTTTGGCATCACCCCCTTGCCACCCTATATCCACCGCAACTTCCGGCAGCCCACACCACAAGAAAGCATAGACCGCAGACGTTACCAAACTGTTTTTGCCTCCCATGACGGATCCGTAGCCGCACCCACGGCTGGCCTGCATTTTTCCCGAATTCTACTGCAGCGGTTGAAGAAAAAAGGCATCCGGGTAGTGCCGGTCACGCTGCATGTGGGTTGGGGGACTTTTGCCCCGGTCACGCCAGAGGCCTGGTCAAACCATAAACTGCATGCTGAGCGGTATGTCATTCCTGCGGGAACCGTCAAGGCCGTTCAAGAATGCCGGAGGAAAGGCGGCCGGGTGATCGCCTGCGGCACCACCACCGCCCGCGCCCTGGAAGCCGCCAGTCATCCCCGGGAGGGTTTGACTGCAGGTCCCGGGGTAACCGAGCTTTTCATCCGTCCGGGATACTGTTGGAAACAAGTAGACGGACTGTTGACGAATTTTCATTTGCCGCGGTCATCCCTCTTCATGCTGGTGTGTGCTTTTGCCGGGACCGCCAATATCAAACACGCCTATCACGAAGCCGTCAAACATGGGTATCGTTTTTACAGTTATGGCGATGCCATGCTGTGTGTGCCGTCTTCACAGGAAACCTTTAATAACAAGCGGCATATTGACGAAACTAATGCGGGGACTTGAGTATCGTGAAAATGATTTGCGGAGACTGTGCATGAAATCACAATTTGATTTGGCCAGTCTGGCAAGGCAAAAAAAACTGCTGTCTTTATTTAACAAGATTGAAAAACACAAAAAAAGCCTCGCGGCGGAGATTGAGGGCTATATCCGCGCCCTGCCGGATACAGTCATTGAAGCGCCCAATCTCCGGTATCTGCCCGCCATTCTTGAAATCCTCTTTAAGGAATTCAACCGTTTCCGCCTAAAATTGCATAAAAAGCGGTTTGCTTCGGCCCTGAAAAGTTTTCAACAGGGGGCAAGGCAACTCGCCTCCACCTCCAGGGCTTTTAGCATATTTGTAGTGGTGTGGACTGTTTTGAGGGAAATGGTAAGACTGCGCGCGCGTGCATGGTTTTCCGCCCGCCAGCTGCAAAACATTTTGGACGCAGGGGAGAATTTTTGGACCCTTGGTTTGTGTGAAATCACCAACACCTATTTGCGCTATACGGACAAAATCATCCGTGAAAAGACCTTGGAAAGCTCCGTGCTGTTTCATACCACCCAGAGCATCACCACGGATTTGGACCTGGAATCGTTGCTCAACAAAATAGTGTTTCATGCCGGAATGTTGTTGCAGAACAAGCAGATGTTTCTTTTTGCGATGGATACCAAACCGGCCAGCGCCCAGCATGAAAGCCGGCTGGTTCTTCGCGCTTCCAACCAGCCCGGTGAAGCGTATGGCGAATATACCTTGAAATACAACGAGGGGCCGATTGGCCAGGTGGCGGTACAGCGTGTTCCCATGATCATCAATCATTACTATCGCGCCCAAACAAAACTGCCCTTTATCAGCAATGCCGCGCATTTGCTGATCGTGCCCATTGCTTTTTCCGAAGAACTGCTGGGCATCATGGTGGCGGCGGAATACAAGCGGACGGAACCAATAAACGATTCGGATAAGGAATTGCTGCTCATGTATGCCCAGCAAATCGCCATCACTTTTAAAAATGTTCTTTTATACCTGGAGGCGACCTCCGTTGCCCGTGAATTGGACGCCAAAAACAGAGAATTGGAGACCCAGTCCGAGTTGACATTGCGCCGCACGGCACAAATGGTGGTTCTCAATGAGATTTCACAAAAAGTCAACTCTTCACTGGATCTCAAAGAGGTGTTGGTTCTTCTGGCCCGGCAAGCAGCCGAAAGCATAGGCTTGGACCGCTGCTTGGTCTGGCTGTTTGACGACATGAAGGTCCATTTGGAGGCAGCTGCAGCCTGTGGCGTGCCCAACCAACTTTTAAACGCGCTGCGGTTTCCGCTGGCGGAGATAAGGGACACGGTTTTTTTTAAAACGCTTTCGGAATTGGCTCCTGTGCAGGTCAAGGGAGGATATGATGCGGAAATGCTGACGGAAAAATTCAAGGGACAAATCGTTGTGAATGCCATGCTGGTTGTCCCGCTATTATTCAAAGAGGAGGCCATTGGTTTTTTAGCGGTTGACGACACGCGTGAAGCCCATGAATTTTTGGATGATGAAGTAACCTTGATTTCAGCTATCGCCAACCATACGGTGATGGCAATAGAGAATGCCAGATTATACCAAAAGGTAAAAGAACAGGCCATCACCGACAGCCTGACCGGATTGTATAACCACCGCTTTTTTCAACTCCGTTTTTCAGACGAGTTTTCCCACTGCAAACGTTATGGGAACGATTTGAGCCTGATCATACTGGACATAGACCATTTCAAGCAATACAACGATACGTATGGACATATAGCCGGCGATTTGGCACTGAAAGAAATCGCCAACCTTACGCGCGCCTCGGTTCGTGAAAACGATATTGTGGCTCGCTACGGCGGGGAGGAATTCACCATTATTCTGCCCATGACCAATCTTGAAGGGGCGAAAGTAGTGGCCGAACGGATTCGCAAATCGGTTAAGGAATGCCGTTTTCTTGGTGATTTAAACGTCCCCCAGGTATCTATCACTATCTCGCTGGGGGTTTCTTCTTTTAACAGGGAGGTCGAGTCCAGGGAAGTCCTGTTTAGACAAGCGGATGCTGCGTTGTACTACGCCAAAGAGCACGGACGCGACCAAATCACATCCTATCCCTGGGAATAAATAAAAACAGCAGATACCCCCAAACGCCGGGTGCGGGTTGGCACTCCCAAAGCATGCAAACCAAAGGAATAATCTTGCCGCGCCAGTTGCCCTGATGTTATAATAACGCTTTCGTAAAAAACCTTCATTTATCGGGGTAAACGCCTCATTCCCGATGGATTTTCGCGACCCGGGGCGGCAAATTCCAAACGAGGTGGCATGGTGACAACGCGCAAGTTAAAAACCGGTGTTCCAGGCTTGGATGAGATTCTTTTGGGCGGTATTTTAGAGGGGGAGAGCGTGCTGGTGGAGGGGTTGCCAGGAACCGGCAAGACCACCTTGGGGCTGCATTTTATCCTGCAAGGCGTGGCCGAAGGTGAAGCCGGCCTGATCATCACTTTTGAGGAGTTTCCGGCGCAGTATTACCGTGATGCGCTGAATTTCGGTTGGGATCTCAAACAACTGGAGCAGGATAAAAAATTGAAATTGATCATGACTTCACCGCGGGTTTTAAGCCAGGAATTGGAACGGCCCGGCGGCTTGATGGATCAGTTGACGCATGAATTGGGCATCAGAAGGGTGCTGGTTGATTCCATTAATTTCCTCTATCGGGTGAAAGAACAGCATGTGCAGGACCGCGACCTCATCAACCGGTTTATCAACGGTTTTAAAAGACAGGGTGTGACCAGCTTTTTAATCAAGGATATCGAGGGCGAGGACATTTCGCCCTGGGGAATGTATTCCGTCGACTGCTATATCCGTCTGGCTTTTGACTTGGTCAGGGACTACCAGCGCCGGAGGCTGATAGAGGTTTTTAAGGCCCGCGGCCAGAGGCATCTGCACGGCCAGCATCCTTTTGAGATCACAGAAGAAGGCGTGGAGGTGTATCCGGCTGCATTGCCGAATCAGATCAGCATTGCGACCGCGAGTGACGTAAGCGCACTGGAGAGGATCGGAAGTGGTGTGCAGGGTCTTGACGGCATGCTGGGCGGCGGTTTTTTTAAAGGCCAAAGCGTATTGGTGACCGGCCCGTCCGGCACCGGGAAGACCAACTTGGCCTTGAGTTTTTTGGCGGAAGGATTGAAAAATAATGAAACGGTTTTGTATTTTTCTATGGAGGAGATGGGGAATAATCTGCTTCGGCATGCGCGTTCCTTGGGGATGCTGCTGGATACCGCCGTCCGGGAGGAACGTCTGACCTTGTTGAATATTCCCAGCGCCGGTCTGAGCGAAGGGGAGTTTCTTCATCTGCTGCGCAAAAAACTCAACGAGCTCAGACCCTCCCGCCTGGTGATTGATCCCATTAATTTTTTGAATACGGTTGCCGCTTCTTCGGAAATGGTCCACCTCACATTTCAAACCATGATCCGGATATTGCGGGAGGCAAAAGTTACGACTATCTGCACCTCGGAAATATCAGAGGTGGTGGGCGATTTCAAATTGACCGATTACAATTATTTGGTGGACACGGTAATCCTGCTGCGATTGGCGGAGATTGAAACAACCCTGCGCAAAGCTGTCATGATCATCAAACAACGTGGTTCGGAGCATGACCGAAACCTGCGCGAACTGCTTATCGATTCCAATGGCGTGCGGATAGGCGAACCCTTCAGCAGCTACGAAGGCATTTTTACCGGCCAGACGCGACGACGCAGCGACGGTGATCCGGCCAAAATTCTTGTCGTGGATGATGACCTGCAGATGATCGAATTGATCAAGGCCAGTTTTCGTGATGAAAGATTCACGCTGTTGTCCTGTGCGGACGGGGAGACTGCGCTTCAGCTCACCATCACCGAAGCGCCTGATCTCATCATCCTGGATCTGATGCTGCCCAAGATCAACGGCTTTGAGGTTTGCCAGCGTCTGAAAGCCGACAAATCCACCGCCGACATCCCGGTCATTCTGCTCTCCGCCAAAGGAGAGACTGAATCCAAAGTGCACGGCATAAAAATCGGCGCTGATGATTATATCACCAAACCCTTTTCGCCCCAGGAACTGGTTGCGCGGGTGAAAATGATTCTGCGGAGAGTGTGCGGGAAGAGGCAGAATTAATGAAACGGGTTGAATGCTTGCGGCTGGCTTTTTGTGTGTTGCCTTGCCTGGTTTTGGCCGGTTTGGCCCATGCGCAAAAAAGCGGGCGCCTCGAACGTCTCCTGATCGGCGGTCCTGCCGACATGCCTCCGTACGCCTATATGGACAGCGCCGGGGTTTATACCGGATACTCCGTGGACATCATGCATGCCGCCGGGGAAATCATGGGCGTCGAGAATGTGCTGTTTTATCCGGCCCTGCCTGACCAAAGCCTGAAGAACCTGAGCCAAGGGACCATCAATTGCATCCATTTTATCCGCTATTCTCCTGATTTGGCGCGCGATTTTACATTTGCGGCTTTTTATATGGAGAGCTCCTCGGTTATCTTCGTGCCCAATGAACGCTATGACATTGCCAACCTGGAAGACCTGCAGGGCAAACGGGTGGCCATCCTCAGGGAGGATCCGGCATACGAAGATCTGCGAAAGATTAAAAGTTATTATACCAGACAGATTGAAAGCCCGGAGAAGGCATTCCAGATGCTTCATCATGGCAAAGTGGATGCGTATATTGGTGAACGGCTCACATCCCTGCATTATTTGGGGAAGCAGGGGATGGAAAAAAAATTTAAGATCGTCGGATCGGAAGTCAGCCATTCGCGTTTTGGCGTCCTGACCCGAAAACAGGACGAGGAACTCTCGCAAAAATTAGAAAAAGCCTATCAAATACTCGATAAAACAGGAAAACGGGACCGGATCTTTTACCAATGGTTTGGGGAAAATTTCCATGCGATGCCGTTTTTATCACGCCAGACCATCCGCTGGGTGATGATTTTTGTTGTCACCTCGCTTTTGGTCGCCATGATTGTGCTTGGCTGGAATTTGCTGTTGCAGCGCGAGCTGGAACTAAAAGCCGTTGCCGTGGAAAAAGCCGAATTGCACCGCAAAATAGCCGAGGAGAAGACCCGCTTTGAGGCCATTGTCCAATCCATGACCGAGGGGCTCATGCTGGTGGACCCCAACGGCGCCATTGCCTATGTCAATGCGCCTGGAGCACAGTACCTGGGGAGGAGGGCCGAAGACCTTCTGATGCATCCGCTTACCGTCATCAGCGAGCATCTCCTTTCTAAAGTCAAAGATCCTGAAAACCTCATACGCAAACTGGAATTGGCCGAGCTAAACCCCACGCGGCCGACGGTGATAGAATACACTGTCACCACCACCAAACGACAGGATATTCGCCTGAAGCTTTTTCCTGTCCGTGACCGTCACGGCGACTTTGCCGGCCGCGGAATACTCATTGAGGATATTACCCATGAACGGGAAGTGGAGCGGCTCAAATCGGAGTTTGTTTCCATTGCCAGCCATGAACTGAGAACCCCCATGACCAGCATTTTAGGCTTTTCCGAAATTTTGCTGAACAAATCGCTGCCGGCGGATATGCTGAAACGGTATCTTAATCAAATACACAGCGAAGCCGAACGGTTGACCCGCATTCTTAACGATATGCTCGACCTCAGTTACCTGGAAAGCGGGGAGGGCGTTATCGAAAAGAAGCCGGTGAATGTCATGGAATTGGTCAACGAGGTGGTGGACAATTTCCGGGCCCAGATAAAGGACAGGCGCGAAATCCGGGTTGCCTGCAACGGCCACATTCCGGTGGTGATGCTGGATCGCGATAAAATCGTTCAGGTGTTGTGGAACCTCCTTTCCAATGCGGACAAATATTCCTTTGAAGGCAGGAAGGTGTTGATAGACATCACCCTGTGTCATTTGGCTGAGCCGGAATGGCGGCTCTCTCAAGAAGAGACGGAAATGTTGCTGCCGGCAGCGGAGATTCAAGTTACGGATTTCGGTGAAGGAATTGCACAGGACCAGCTTTCGCTCATTTTTATACCTTTTTATCGGGTGGAAACCGCAGTGCATACTATTCGCGGGACCGGTTTGGGTTTGTCCATTGTCAAACGCATTGTCGAAGCGCATGGCGGCAGGGTATGGGCATTCAGCGAACCAGGGTCAAAAACGGTTTTTACCGTTTTGATTCCGCTGGAAAAATCCTGACCCGGCTTCAGAGGAGGTGGACGTCAGGTGGCGTCTGAAGAGATCATCGCTTTATTGGAAAAGAATACAGACCTCATCACCGAAGCAACCATGAAGCGGGCGGCTGAAGGATTTACGCGATATCGGCACGCGTCCGAGATGGAACTGGCGCATGTCGGCCAGATGGTTCGCGGACAGTTGCTGCTGGTGCAGCAGGTTTTGGGCGGAATGCAAATGGATGATGCGCGTTTGGGGGAAACCATGCGCGAATTGGTTGAACGCCTTGCACGCCAAGGGTTTCCGTTGCACGAGCTGCTGGGTATTTTTCACCTGCTGAAGGAAACCTGTTTTCGATTTTTGCACGAGCAGACAGGGCAGATTTCGCCGCCGGCCGCGACTGACTTATTGCTTTTTGTCTTGAAGGCGGATTCCGTATTCCACCGATTTGAGCTGGGTTTGGTAGGGCCCTATCTGCAGTTTCAGGAAAACATTATTCAAACCCAGGAGGCGTTTTTAAAGCATAAAATATCAAGCCTGTTTCGCCTGGTGGAGGCCATCTCCAACAATTTGAATATCCGCGAGTTTTGCGAGATACTGCTGGAGTATGTCTGCAAGTTTTATGATGTGAAAGTATCAGGCGTATTTTTGCTCGATGAAAAGGAAAAAGAACTCTACCCCCAACACGTCACGGGTTTGTCGCGTCGTTTTATCGATGAACACCGATATGTCATTACGGATCCGCCGGTGAAAAAATGTCTGCAGGACGGGGCCGCTTTTTATATCAATGACGAACCTTATCCGGCGGACCAATATACCGTGCCTTTGCCGGAGACCGAAACAAACGGCGGCCAGGGCAAGAACAAAAGCAAATCAGCCAAACGTCCTGCTTGTACTTCCGTATACGCACCCATGGTCGGCAGGCAGAAGACCTACGGCATGGTGAGCATTCATTCCCTGCGGCCAAGGAGATACAGTCAAAATGAAATTCAGCAATTCGAAACCCTGGCGCGCATCATGGCGGTCGCCCTTGAAAACGCACGGTTTTATCAGAATCTGTTGGCGGAGAAGGGGAAACTTGATGCTATTGTCAACTCCATTTCCGATGGTTTGGTCCTGGTAGATTTCCATGAGGAAATTGTCTACATCAACAACCAGGCGGCGCGCTACTTTCAGCAACCGGTATATCGCTTGCTGGGGGCCAATGCCTCGATCCTGCCGGAACGGCTCCTGGCCAACGCCAAGGATCCGCATGTGATTCAATCCGCATACATGAGGGCCTTGGCCAGCATCATGGACCATCCGGTATTGGAGTGCACGCTGTACCGTCCTGAAATGGTCGACCTGCGGCTGGCCATGTTTCCAGTCAGGGATCGGGAGCATCATTTTATCGGCAGGGGGTTGATTATTGAGGATATCACCCATGAAAAGGAAATAGACCGTATGAAGTCGGAATTCGTGGCGATGACCAGCCACACCATGAGAACTCCCATGACCAGCATCCTGGGATTTGCCAGTTTGCTGCTGGAAAAGAAAATGACGGCTGAAGAGCAAAAAAAGTATATACAGTTCATTCACCGCGAATCACAACACCTGACCAATATTTTAAATGACATGCTCGACTTGATGAATATAGAGGCGGGTAAGATTGCCTTGAAAATATTGCCGGTGGAAGCCCTGGACCTCGTGAAAGCAGCCATCCAGGAGGCGCGTGTTTCCACCCCGCGCAAGGTGGAAGTGGAAGGCGGGGAGAAGCGAAAAATACCCCGCCTGCTTGCCGACAAGCAAAAAATGATACAAGCACTGGAAAAAGTGATCCAAAACGCCATCCGGCATACCACCGGTAAAATCAGGATTTCCGTAAAAAAAGTGAATGAAGTAAAATACCGCGGCGGCTACTATCATTCGAACGTGCAAATACACGGCCCCGGCTTGTTTCCGGCAGTGGCTTTCAGTGTGGAAGACAGCGGCCCGGGCATCCCCTATGACCAGTTGGATGCCGTGTTTGAACCTTTTCATCGCGTCCCTTCTGAAAAAAACCGCGACCAGGAAGGGTCCGGATTGGGACTTACCATCTCCAAATACATCGTCGAGGCGCATGGCGGGAGAATATGGGTGGAAACCAAACCTGGAAAGGGGAGTGTTTTTACCATTCTCATGCCCGTGGAATTGGCATCCACGGAAAAAATTCATGGGCCTTTGCCCGCCTAAACGCCAATGATTTTTATCGGCACCTCCGGTTTTTCCTATGCGGATTGGAAAGGCATATTTTATCCCGCGGCGCTGCAGGCGCGGGATATGCTGGATTTCTATGCCCGCCATTTTACCGCTTGTGAAATCAATTCCACCTATTATCGGTTGCCCTCCCCGGCCGCCATGGCCTCCTTGGTGGGAAAATCCAAAGGCCGGGTTACCTTTGTTATTAAAATGCACCAGCATATGACCCATCAAAGACAGGCGGGCGGGGCGGAATACCGTGCCTTGACTGAGGCATTGAAGCCTTTGCATAACGCCGGCGTGCTGGGAGGATTGCTCGCGCAATTTCCCTATTCATTTACCAATACGCTCGAGCACCGGGGTTACATAGCGGATATGAAGAGTAAAATCCCCGCCTGGTCGCCGCTGGTGGTTGAATTCAGGCACAGCAGTTGGGTGAAAGAAGACCTGCTGCCGCAGCTCAAGTCATTGGCAATAGGGGTTGTCAACGTTGATGAACCGGAGTTGAAAGGGCTCCTGCGGCCCGCGGAGATGGTCTCAGGCGCTGTGGGGTATGTGCGTTTTCACGGGCGCAACCGGGAAAAATGGTTTAAACGCGGGATACAACCATGGGAACGGTACGATTACTTGTATTCTGCGGAAGAATTACAGACATGGGTGCCGCGGATAAAAAATATTGCCGCTGCCGCTGAAAACACTTTTGTTTTTTTCAACAACCACTGGCAATCCCAGGCGGTGACCAACGCCCGACAAATGGCTGAACTGCTGGACCTCACTCCGGTCCAAAATGAACAGCAGGACCGGAATCCGCCGCTGCCTTTCATCTAACCGTATCCGTGCCCTGATTTCACCATGCGTAAATTTTATGGAGCCCCCCGGGCATGCCCGGGGTACCTCTGCTGACCTTGGCACACACTTATGTGGCAGGGCGACATCCCCGGAGCAGGAATATCCGCATTCCTCCCCGCGCCTGCGCGGGGTCTCCTGCGAAGGGGATGAATGACGCGCCGCTGCTTCCCGCGCGCAAAGTGCGGGGAATTGATGCCGGTAGTGAAATATCAGCGGAGTGGATCAGCTCTTCATATTACGGGTGGCTTCCTGCAAGGAGAAGGCGGCTGAAGCGATTTCTTCAATGCTGGCGGTGACTGAGGTCATGGAATTGTTCAATTCTTCCATGCTGGCGGCTATTTCTTCAAGGGCGGAAGCATTGTCCTCGGCAAATGAAATCACTTCCTTCATGTTGCCTTGAACAGCATCGGTGCGTTGCAGCTGGGATTTGGAAATGCTGGTCATGGAGGCGACACGTTGTTCCAACACACTGACCGATTCCACTATTTGATTAAGGGATTTTTCGGATTCGGTCATGGATTCACGTCCGGCGGTGACGTTTTTCGTCCCTCCGGTCATGGAATCCACTGTGGTCCGGTTTTCGGTTTGAATGCGCTGTACCAAGGAGGCGATTTGCTTGGTGGCGTCGGCGGATTCTTCGGCCAATTTTTTAATTTCATCGGCTACGACGGCAAAACCGCGGCCTGCATCTCCGGCACGCGCAGCTTCAATAGCCGCATTCAGCGCCAGAAGATTGGTTTGCTCGGCAATCTGGGTTATCACTTCCAGCACTTGGTCGATTTCCTGAATGGTGTGGCTCAATTCCTTTACCTGGCGGGCATTCTGGTCAAAAACATTGAAGAGGGAAGATATTTTTTCAATGGCGGATTGAATGATCTGACTGCTGCGGGAGGCGGTTGTGTGCGTGCTGTGGGCCACTGTGCTTGCTTCCTCCAGGGAATGCAGAAACTCCTTGAGGGATTGGGCTTGGTCCTGAATGGTTTTGGCGGAATTCACAGTGTGCTCGCGCTGCTGTTCGGCATTGGTGGCCACTGAAGACACATTGCTGGTGACTTCCTGCGTGGCGGCGCTGATTTCTTGAGAAAGGGAAGACAAGTGTTCGGAAATATGCTGCAGCGTTTCCGTCAGGCTCTTGGTCTGCTTGATAATGTTTTGAATTGAGTTCATGAATTGGTCGAAAGAGCCGGCTAAAACGCCGGCTTCATCGTGCTCATTGGGATAATGCAAACGAAAAGTCAAGTCAACCTGGCCGGTGGTAAAACGATGCATGTGGTCCACCATGGCCCGGTGGCAGCGGCGCAAATTATTCAGCAGGCCGAGGGAAAAATTGATGAAAATAAAGAGCATAATGATAAGGGCCACAGTGGCTGTAATCACAGAAACAACAAACAGCGTCCGGTCAAAGGCAGCGGCTTTTTGAAGATCTTTTAATAATTCCTGATATTCATCCGACAACCGGGCAATGGTGGCGGTGAAGGTGCGGAAGGCCTCCATGTCAGGTTGGAAATCGATGCCCGATAAAATACGTTTTTTATCACTGAGCACATCCTGCAAGTGTTTTTGGATTTTTTCCACCCGGTCATGGTATTTCACGGGTAAAGACGTAAAATGGAGAATTTCGCCGGCAAAGGGGAATCGGCCGCCTTGCAGCATGATTCCGGTACCGGTTTTTAAAGCGGCAAACTGCCTCTCCAGGTTGTTATTTGCATCGGTGATTTCCGCTATGGCAGCGTTTGTGGTATGATACAGAAGGCTTTCCGCAACCTGTTGGCTGAATAATGACAAGGTATCTATTTGCAGGTAAAGGAGTTTTTCATGATTATGGCTTTGCTGTTGGCGGTTGTTCATGGTGATGATAAAAAACATGGCGAGTAAAAGCAGAAAGGGTATAAAAAGGGAGGAAAGCTTTGATGCCAAATTGGTTTTTAAGAGTACCCGCCAGAGCATATGCTGCATCCTT
>JAFGIQ010000022.1 GCA_016929575.1 candidate division FCPU426 bacterium | reverse complement strand
CGTCCGGTCAGGACCACAACCGCTGCGCCCGCGAGCGCCGGCACCAAACGCAGGGCGGCCGGAGAAGTGCCGAACAAATCCATTACCAGCCTTAGCACCCACAGTGAAAATCCAGGCAGATCAACATACGCCCAGTCCAAATGCCGGGCGCAGGCCATATAATAGAATTCGTCCTCAAAATAACCGTAATCAAAAAAACCGCGGGCAATGAACTGCATGGCAAAACTAAGGCCCGCCAATATCCATATCCAGGGCAGGCTTGATGATGTCAGCTTGGCCGCCAATGGCGGCAACCATGCCACCCAGCCCGCTGAAGCCCTTTGGTCTGTCTTGGTCTCACTCTTCACGCGAATACCCTTTACCTGCCACGCGATAATATGGGCGTCAATTCCACATTGCACTCCGCCGCCTATTTAAAAACACACCTGGAATTAAATCAAGGGTTTTTCTCTCGCGCCAATCCCTGTTTCACCACTGTATTTTTTCCGTTTCCCATTTCCGGATTCCAGGCGCTGTTTTTATCAGGAAAATGTAAAAGGATGTCCCGGGCGCCACCTGTATCATACCTCAGGCTGCATGAAAGCTGACCGCGGTACTTTTTTACCCAACAATGGTTATCGCGTACTCCCGGGTCATATCATCAACCCGGGTTTAGAAGAAGGCCAGGCACCGTGCTTGCGGCTGTTTACGATATCAAGAAATGTACTTGCAGCTGTTTCAGTTAAAAAAGCGGGATCAATCCAGGGGCACCTCTTCTAGGAAAACTCAACCCAATGCTCCCGGCGGTCATCTGCCAGATGCAAAATGGGTTCGGCTTGTTCTATTCCGTCCACCATTACCTTGGCCCCGGCCGGTTCATGTTTTAACACCTTAATATGATACATCGTCTCGCGAAAGCGGTAGTGGACCTGAAACGAATCCCAGGCCGCGGGCCAGCATGGCACCAAGGTCAATTTATCTACGTCCAGTTTCAAACCCAGTAAGGATTCCAGTATGCACTGGTACATCCAGCCGGCTGAACCCGTATACCAGGTCCATCCGCCTTGACCCGTGTAAGGCGCCCGCAAATACACATCCCCGGCTAAAACATACGGCTCGGTTTTATACCTTGCCATCTCTTCCGGGGTGCGCGTGTGCTGAATGGGGTTTAAAAGATCCAGCCAGGCCCAGGCCTTTTGCTTTTGGCCCAAGGACGCCATAGCCATCGTGGCCCACACTGCCGCATGGGTGTATTGCCCGCCGTTTTCCCGGACTCCCGGAACATAGCCGCGGATATATCCGGGATCAAGCTGTGTTTTCTCAAATGGCGGATCACACAACTGGATCAACCCGGATGCGGGTTTCACCAGATATTTTTCCACGGCCTGCATGGCGGTCTGGCCGCGCCTTCTATCTCCCGCACCGGATAATATTGACCAGCTCTGCGGCAGGGAATCAATTCGACATTCTGTATTCGCAGCGGATCCCAAAGGCTCGCCGTTGTCATAGAACGCGCGGAGCCACCATTCCCCATCCCAAGCATGCGCTGCGATCCGCTGCTGCAACTGTTGGGCTTCGGTTTTGCAGCGCAGGGCCATCTCCGTATCCTGACGGCGAAGGGCTATTGCCTGGAATTTTGTCAGCACCGCATATAAAAAAAACGCCAGCCAGACACTCTCTCCTTTCCCTTGGGCTCCCACCCGGTTCATGCCGTCATTCCAATCGCCGCTTCCCATGAGCGGCAGTCCATGTTTTCCAAAACGCAATCCGTGTAAAACCGCACGCACACAATGCTCATAGAGAAGCGCCTTTTCTTCCGAGCGGCTGGCGATATCATAATACGATTCTTCTTCAGGCTTCAGTGGCCGGCCTTGGATAAATCCGACTTTTTCATCCAACACTCCGGTATCCCCGGTTTTGGAGACATAATCGCAAACCGCATACGGCAGCCAAAGGAAATCGTCCGAGCAACGCGTCCGCACGCCGCGCCCCAAAGGCGGATGCCACCAATGCTGAACATTGCCTTCCGGGAATTGATGTTCCGCGCAGCGCAGCAAATGCGCCCTCAGCAATTGCGGTTCGGCATGCAACAGGGCCAGCGCGTCCTGCAATTGGTCGCGAAACCCGAACGCCCCTCCGGATTGGTAATAGCCGCTGCGCGCCCAGAGGCGGCAGGCGATGGTTTGATAAAGCAGCCAGCCATTGGCTAAAATATCCAAGCTGCGGTCCGGGGTTTCCAGGTGCACTGCACTCAATGTCCGGTTCCAGTAATTCCATACTCCTTCCAAGGCCGCGCGGGCCGGCGCGCTTCCCCGGAAACGCTGCACCAAGGTTCGGGCATGTTCCGGGTTGCGGCCCGCGCCCAGCATAAAAACAATCTCTTTTTCCTCGCCCTCCGCCATTTCGAACGCCATCTGCAAGCCGGCGCACGGATCCAAAGCCGGACCCACCCGGTTCGACAGCCGCGATCTTCCCATGGCCGCGGGGGTTTTCAGGCGGCCATTGCGTCCGATAAATTCCATGCGGTCGCCGGTGAAGCTGCGTTTGGCATCATTGACATCGAAAAATGCCACCCGCCCGGAAAATTCGGTGTTAAACGGATTGCGGGCAAATACGGCATTGCACTGGGGGTCCATCTCCGTTACGAGGTGCATGAAAGTTTTAGGCCGCAACTCACCCAGGACCCACTCCACATAACCCGTGCCCGTGAGCCGCCGCGGCCGGCCGGACAGATTGCGCAGCTTTAAAATCCAGAATTTGACCGGAGCGTCTATAGCGACATAGGTGGTGAATTCCGAGGCAATCCCAAAATCCGTGTATTCAAAAATACTGTACCCGAATCCATGCCGGCAGGCATAGGGCTTCTCGCCCCGGGCCGGGAAAGGTGTCGGCGACCAAAACCTGCCGCTTTCCTCATCGCGAATATAAAACGCTTCCCCGCTGGAATCGCATACCGGATCATTATGCCAGGGCGTCAAACGGAATTCATGGGCGTTTTCGCTGAAGGTGTAGGCCGAGCCGGTTTCTGAAACCACGGTTCCGAACTCCGGATTAGCGAGTACATTCGACCAGGGCATGGGCGTCATTTGATTGGCCGTGGTGGTCACAATGTACTCTTTACCGTCGGGTGTGAACCCACCCAGACCATTGAAAAAAACCAAGTCCCGACGGGATAAATCCCTGGCTTTGTCCAATGGCCTGCGCCAGACTCGATAAGGCGCAAACGCCGGCACGCTTAATTCTGTCTGGATCCGTCGGCTGATTTGATCCTCCAGGCTGCCGCTCCGGTCGGTAATGATAACACGGGCCGCGGTTTGCATGAGTACCTGGTCCTCCAGGGGAATCTGGTCCATGCGCCGGATAAATATACCCGCCGGCCGGTCCATGCTATGCGCTTCCAGTCCGGTGGAGATCAAGCCCATGATTTTATCCTGGAGCAGTTCTCGGTAGCCCGTGACATCCTCATTCCAGATGAGCAGGTCCACGGCCAGTCCCTTTAAACGCCAATAGGCATGCGCCTGCACCAGGCGCCGGACCAGGTCAATATTCGCAGGATCGGAAATCCGCAGCAGCACGATGGGCAAGTCTCCTGAAATACTATAGCTCCACAAGCCCGACTGGCCTCGGATATTTTTAAGGATCACGCCCGCTTTGGCCCTGCAGGCCGGATTGCTAAAAATGACCGAACCGGCCAGAGAGCCAAAAGTCTGGGCATCCGCCTCAGTGGCATTGAGCTGGTGCAGCACCACCTGGCCATGGCTAAACGCCAGTTCAAAAACCCGGTCCGTGAGTCGCCAATCGTGATACTTTTCTATCAGCGCCACTGCACTTTCCCGGGTTTCGGTTGCGCCCAAGACGATATTCACAATCACCGTGCCTTCAGCCTCCAGGATTATTCTGCGCCGGATGGCGATTATCGGATCCAAAACCGCACCCTGGCTGCTGGCAAGCCGCCCGGCCTCCAGGCCCAGGGGTTCGTCCACTGATCTCCCCCGGCCGATAAATTTTCTCCGGTCGGTTTCAAACGAGGTCTCAATCTCTTGGCCTCCCTGCACCACCATCAGGTGCAGCAGCCATGGCGGGTTTTCCTGCGCCGAACGGGGCCGGCGGGTGGCAAGAATGCTGTTCCGGTTGCGGATAATTTCGGTTTGGATAAACAGGTTGTTAAACGTTGGATGCGTGGCTTCGGCGCCTGGCGGCGCCAGCACCACTTCAGCATAGGAGGTCAGTTCCAGCGTGCGGGCCACGCGGGAGCGGTTGGTGATACGCACGCGGCGCAGTTCAATATCATCTTCGGGCGAAACCGTGACCTCCGTATGCGTATCCAGGTCCAGGTCGTGGCGCCGGAATTCCGCGCGGGCCTGGGAAAAAATCGCCTCATAACGCCTGCCCGGTTTTTTTACGGGTTGAAAAGCCGCGGACCATGTTTCGTTGCGCTCCACGTCCCGGATATAGCAAAACAGGCCGTAATCATCCAAGGTTGCATCCTCACGCCAGCGGGTGAGGGCCAGATCCTTCCAGCGGCTGTATCCTCCGCCTGCCTGGGTAATCATCACATGATACCGCCCGTTGGACAAAAGATGCACTTCCGGAATCGGCGTATGCGGAGTGTTGAAAATACGCATGAGGGCTTCGCGCCCTTCCCCGGCTTGCCAGCGTCGTTCCTGGGTTTCAAAGGCATGCGGGAAGGCCGGAGTGGCTTTGGGCACCCGTTCCTGCAGCAGCAAGGAGGCTGCCTGGAACTCCGGTTCGGCTTCAAAGCGTTTTTGCATGGGCCGGTCCAGCAGACAATACGCCAGTGATAATAAAACCATGCCCTGATGATGTGCCATATACGAGCCCACTACAGCGTAATTTTGCCCGCGCGACAAACGGGCCTGCGTATAGTCAACGGCTTCATACATGCCATACGGCCCTGAAATGCCGGCGCGGGCCATGGCCTGCAAATTCCTGGCGGCTGCCTGGGGTTCCACCAAGAGAGCAAGGCCTGAAGCATACGGTGCGATCACCAGATCCTCCGAGAGTCCCCGTTTATACCCCAATCCCGGCACGCCGAAAGCCCGGTATTGATAATGATGGTTCGCATCCGTGGTATTGTAGCCGGATTCGGAAATGCCCCAAAATACCTTGCGCTTCTCGCCGTATTCAATTTGGCGGGCCACCACCGCTTTGCAGGTTTGATCTAAGAGCGTGTTCTCATACACCGGCATGATGAGCAGCGGCATTAAATATTCAAACATGGATCCGCCCCAGGATAACAGCGCCGGCCGCCCGGCGGCCATGGTCAAACTCCGTCCCAGAGAGAACCAATGCTCTTGCGGCAGGCAGCCCTGGGCAATGGCCACAAAACTTCCCAGCCGGGCTTCTGATGCCAGCAGGTCATAGAAACCATCGTCCCGGCGGTGCTCGCGGGTATGGTAGCCGATGGCCAGAAGATTTTTTGCCGGATCAAACAAAAAATCATACTCCATGTCTGTCAGAAGTTTGCATTGTTTTGCCAGTTTTTCCAAAACCGCCATTCTTTTCTGCGCACGATTCGCGGCCAGCGTCGCTGCAAAGGCAAGTTGCGCCAGCCAGGATTGCTGGCCGGACCCTGTGTTGTTTTTAAAATTTTCCGTAGGGGCGGATTTTAAATCCGCCCCTATAAAAGGTAATAAGGTGGTTTCCAATTCTGCAACCTCGCGCAGCGTCGGGGCCGCAAGCAGTTTTTGCCACAGGATGCGCAGGCCGTCAAGCGCCGGGGGCTTTTCCTGGCTGTCCACGCCTGGCCAAAAATCGGCGGGCAATTCAGGCAGGGTCAGCCAGGGCGCCAGCATGATGATATCCCCGGTCTGCGCTTGGAATTGCAGTTTCAAGGCGTGCATCCACCACGCGGCCTCTGGCCATGAACCCAAGCATGCCCCGCATTCTGCGCTGAGCGTCTCCAGAAATTTCAGCCGTTCCCATTGGGCTTTTATCCCGCCGGGTTTTTCCATCAAATGCCTGCCGAAAAGGCCGATTTTTTCTTTAAGCTCCGGGGAGCGTTTGGGACCCGTCCGACTGATGACTTCCTCGAAAACAGCAAACGTGTCTATCTGGCCTGCGAATACATTTTCCGGTACAATCGGAAGATCAGCCATCGCCAGCAATCCCTGCCGTAAAACCAGCAGATGCCCGGCCAGATTACCGCTGTCCACGCTGGAAATAAATCGCGGTTCCAGGGGCCTGAGGGTCTGCGTATCATACCAATTATAGAAATGCCCGCGAAACCGTTCCATCGACTGCAGGGTATGCAGGGTGCGCTCCGAGCGATTAATCAGTTGCCCGGCTGAAATGTACCCGAAATCATAGGCGGATAAATTCGCCAGCAAGGCCAGGCCGATATTCGTGGGCGAGGCGCGGTGGGCCTGGCTGGGAACCGGTTGCTCCTGAACATTATCCAAAGGCAGAAAGTGATCGCTTTCCTGGACAAAGGTTTCAAAAAACCGCCAAGTGCGCCGGGCCAGTTTGCGCAAAAAAAGTCTTTGATCCGAAGGCAGCGGCAGCGGGTGCGAGGCCGGAGGCAGGCCGATGAACCAAGTCATCAGGGGCGAGAAAAACCACAGCCCGAGTATACCGCCGGCCAAACCAAGGATTTCCGGATGGCTCCACCCCAGCATGATTCCCACCATGAGTGCAAAGGCCGGAGCTATCCACATGGATCTCACTACTTTTAAAAATTCTGCCTGGGTCCTGCCGTTGGCATCATTGGCGGTGGTCCAGCTTAGCAACCGCCTATGGCTAATCCAGAGCCGAAAGAGAGTCCGGCAGATCGCCCCCAGACTGCAATATACTTCGAAGGCAAGGAACGCCAGACCGAGCCAGGCCATGACGAGGTGGCGGACCAGGTTTTGTAGCGTATCCCGGCCATGGGTTTCAAACGACAGCTCCCGCATTTTTCGGAACACGAAAGCGAAGCAGGCATTCAACACCGGAGGCAGGAAATAGACCAAACCCACGCCCATGGTAATCAATGCTGCCCGGTATCCACTCAGCCATCCCAGCAGCAGCAGCGCAATCGTCGCCGGGCCCACCAGCGAACGCCGCAGGTTATCGAATATTTTCCAGCGATAAAGCATTCGTAAAGCATTCCGCATAACACCTTTGCACCCGGGCACTGTAGGCATCAGCCAGCGGGCAATTTGCCAATCTCCCCGGATCCACCGATAGCGGCGCTTGGCATCGGCCAAATAATTGTTGGGATAATTTTCATACAACACCACGTCGCTGACTAATCCTGACCGGACATATCCCCCTTCGAGCAAATCGTGTGAAAGAATTCGGTTTTCCGGCAACCGCTGCGCCAACACCTTCTGAAAAACAGCCGCCTCGTAAATGCCTTTGCCGACAAACGATCCCTCCTGAAACAAATCCTGGTAGGTATCGGACACTGCCAGGGTATAGGGGTCAATGCCTTCCTCGCCCCCAAACAGGCGCGCAAACCAGGGCTTGGGTTCATCGGCCAGGATTGTTCCCACCCGCGGCTGCAAGATGCCATAGCCCCGGCTAACACGGTTGGTTTGCTGATCCACGTGCGGCCAATTCAAAGGATGCGCCATCGTCGCCACCAGGGTCCGGGCCGAATCGAGGGTCATCTGTGTATCCTCGTCCAGGGTGATGACATATTTCATTTTTGACAAAATGGAAAGTGCGCCAACGATCATGGTTCCCTTTTCGGGAATCCCCTGAAGCAAAATAGTATTGAGATTCTCCAGTTTGCCGCGCTTGCGTTCCCAGCCCATCCAACATTTTTCCCGGGGATTCCAGCGCCGGGCACGATGGAAGAGATAAAACCGCTCACGCTGTTCCAAAGGATATTGGTCATTCAAATGCTCAATGCCGTCTTTGACGCTGGCAAGCAACCCTTCATCCTCCGGCATGTTTTCCACTGGCGCGTCTTTAAAGTCCGTGACCAGTCCGAAATGCAGGCGGCAGTCGCGGTTGGCCAGGTATAATATTTCAAGGTTTTCCAGCAAGCTGGCCACCCTTTGCGGATGGGAGAGCATGCACGGAACCACGACCAGGGTCCGGGCTTCCGGCGGCAGCCCTTGTGAATAATCCATCCGTGCCAATCCTTTGGGTCTGACCAGCCTATTTGCCAGCCAATTCACCAGGGCAACAGCCGGCTGGCTGGCAATGACAAGGAGCAGGAGCGCGGCTGCACCCCAGAACCACCGGGGTGCCTCCTGCATGTGCCAAATCACCCCTCCGGCAAAAACCAGAGTCAAAAAACCTATTGCCCCAATATAACAAAAGAGCGCGTTTTGCTTCAGGCGCCTTCCAAAACGCTCGCCCAGAGTAAACCGCGGTCTCACTTGCGCTTCCAGCCGGTCCAATCCCTGATCCAGCAGATAATACCCCACATGCGCCTCAAGGTTGTCTGCGTCCCCCTGCGCCGATGCTGTTTGCGCCAGCTCCAGGGTTTTTGCGGCAATATCCTCTTCTGAACAATGACTGCGCTTGGCCAAGTATTCAATCCGGTGGCGGCAAGCATCACGGGTGATAAAATCCGCCCGGTGATATACATCCATAGGATCCCGCCTTAAAATCTGCTCCACCCGGCTCATGGTTTCCACAAACTCGCGCCAATGCATGGCATGCAAAAAATGCAAACTGGAAATACTGTTGCTGATGGACACTTGGTCTTCAGCCTGCCGCTGATTTTCCATGCGCACCAGCTGCTCGATGCTCATGCCGTCTTCACTCAAGCGCTGCTCAATCCAGTTCAAAGGCAATGCCAGGGCAGGCCCCTGCCCCTGGAGATGCCGCGTAAGCTCGGCTACAAACGCGCTGGACATGGGAGGATCCGAGCGCGCCATGTCAGCCATTTCGAGCACTAAATTTTTAGGATCTTTTTCTACGATGCTGGTCATGCGGCCGGCCCAAGAACCCGCCAGCTTGCGGTCCATTCTTCCGGCCGTGATGCGGGCCGCCACGCGCCGCAGGTTTTCTATCAAGGCCAGGCGCAGCATGATGGGAATAGCCCACAATTCGCCCAGTTTCAAAGGAACCGCGGTTTGATACGCATCCACGAATGCGCTGATACTTCCTGCGTCCACCCGGCCGTCGCCATGGGCAACGATTTCCAGTGCCATGTCATACACGCGGGGAAAACCCGCGGATTTTCCATTTGAAAGTGCCGGCAGTTCCCGGCTGTAGGACTTGGGCAAATGCTTGCGGGCTAAGCGGATTTGCTCCTCGATGAGGTGGAAATTATCTAAAAACCATTCTTCGGCCGGCAGGAGGGAGATTTTTTTGGCAACCTTGGTCTGCAGGAATTGATAGGCTTCCTGCAAAAGGATCTCGTTTTTATCAAGGCGCGGCAGCAGCCGGTCCGGGCCGCGGGCGTTTTCCAGTTCATGCCTCCCGGCCAAGCCTTTGGCAAATTCCGCCATTTGCTCGACGCTGAATAACTCCGCCCGCAGCGGCTGCTCCTGTCCCAATTGCCGCGCCGTCTCCTGAAGTCCAGGGCGGATTTTAAGCTGGATTATGGTTTTGATTCTTTCCTTGGTGTTTTCATCCATCCGGTTTCGCAATCTCCGATATTCGTTTGGTGTCCTTAATCCGCGGATGCAAACATATTGATTTTTAAAGGCAGAATGAAGAACAGCTCCACCATACTGTTTCTATAGTATCACAGAACGCGGTCATATTTTCCAATAAACAGCACGCATATTGTAGCGGGGCTGGCACGGTGGTGGAAGCGGACAATATTTTTATAACAAGTATTGTGTATCGGAGTGGCTAATCCCAGGTCAGTACATTCAGGCAATGGTCGTCCTGGCGGGCCAGGCATTTGGGGTGGGAACATTTGGCATTCTGGATGCCGGTCATGCGCGCGATCTCGGCGATAAAAGAGGATTGCTCCACGTCATGGTACAGGGGCATATCCGGAAAATCGGTGATTATCAGTTCCACCCGCTTGGGCATTTCCTTGCTGACGGTCATCTTCCCCGGGGACATGACCTGGCTCCAGAGGAACGCCACTTTTTTCAGCACCATGGCCGGAGTCAGTATGCGCAGGAAAGCTTTGTAAACACCGTTCATGGAATTCTGGGCATAGGCAATTCCCGTTTCGACGGGAAGAGTCTTGTCGCCCCGGCCCAAAACCTGGTCCGCCTTCATCAAAAACCGGGTATAGGCGGCGTAATCAAGCCACGAAATCGGCAGGATCTCCTGGGTAAGCATCCTTTCATCCTCTGCATCCATTTGTGCCAGCACCCGGCCGACCGCATCAGGGCCGAATTTTTTCTTCAAAAATGCCGAGGCCGAAAGCCAGGCGCTCCCCTTCACTTTGCCCATGCAACATTTCTCCTGGAATGTAAAATGCTTTTCCCTTTGCCGTCTGAACCAGCCACCCGTATTCTACACCAACATTCCGGGACACAATACTTAATTATTTGACAGCTGACAAAATATTTCCAATAAGCATTGTGTCCCAGATATGCACACTATTTCTTTGCAGCCAGCACAAACATCTTTTTCATCACTGGCAGCGGTTGCCAACGGACGGTTTTAAAGCCGGTTTTTCTGCATAACTGCGCCCACTGGCCAGCACTGATACAATACTCCCCTTCATTCAATATATGTTTCCGTCCGTTGTTGTACATCCTTTTAAAAGTATCCAGGTCACCGTCTTCCAGGGCCAGTACCAGCTCCTCATTCAGGTAGGCCAGGATGCGTTTAAGCCTTTTCACGTCCGTATGCCGGCCGGAAGTGTCCACATCCAGATCGCCGAGGACAAAGGTGCCTCCTGGCTTCAGGAGCCGGAATATCCTGCGCATGGCCGCAAGCTTATTATTAGCCAGATGGTGTAAGGTAACTGTTGAAGCGGCCACATGAAAAGTGCCGGGTTTGAAGTCTAACAAGGATGCATCCATGTGCCGCAGCGTCACTTTGTCCGCCAGGGAAAGTTTTCTGACCTTTTCCCGAAATACGTCCATCATTTTTTTTGAGTTGTCCACCGCGGTAATGCGGCACTCTGCCTGGCTGAGAAATTTCAGGCTCAGCAGGCCCGTGCCGCAGCCAATATCGAGCACGTGGTACCCGTCCTGCACACCTGACATGCGCACGGCAAGGTCAAGCAGTTGATGATGCCGGTTGAGTTTCCCCAATGTATTGTCATACTCGTTTGCCCAATCGCTGAACCACGCCTTGGCAAGATGATTGTTTGTTTTATCGTTGTGCTTCATTTTCATGACTTAAATTTCTCCCCTTCCCCGCCTATCCGTGATTCATCAATGCTTCCGCAATTTCTGTGGCGGAACGCACCAGTCCCGGGCAGATGCTTCTAAACCGGCCTTCTTCCACGGCTTTTTGGTATTGGGCCGGATCCCCCAAAAAACAGCCAATCAAGTCGGCGCAATTGACTGATTGGTGTCTGGCCTTGAATCTCCGGTCGAATTCCTGGATCAGCGCATAGGTTTTTTGGCGCGCCGCTTCATCCTCTATGTTATCCCGGCCGTATTTAAGTGCAATAGCCAAATAGGCGCCGGTCACAGCGCCGCAGGTCTGGCCGGTTCTTGCCATCCCGGCCCCGAATCCGCTGGCAAGCTTCAAGGCCGCGGATTGATTCAGTCCCATTTCCCGGCTAAAAGCCGTAAACACCGCCTGGGAACATACCCAGCCTTTGGAAAATTCTTCCGCCGCTTTCTCCGCCCTGCTCATGACGCACCTCTCAACATTTGCACACCCTGGGACACAATACTTAATTATTTAATACCTGACAAGATATTTCTAATAAGTATTGTGTCCCAGAAATAAGAAATAAAAGACGATAGTTGAAAGTCGAGAGTAGACCGCAGGTTCGCATTAATCTACTGATCAACTGTTCTTCTGCTCACCTGCTCCATAATTTCGCGCAGCGAAATTATGGCGTCCCTACATTAATAATCTTAGAACCGTTTTTGAATCAGCGTTAATAACGATTCCAAGTTTGGCCGCTAATATAGCAGCAAAACAAGCAGCTTCGCCATTAATTTAAATAAATACTACTTGAGGCGCTTTCCTGCGCAGTACAGCAGTGGGGAAACATCATGTAGTCCCCCGGACTTATTCAATATTAGGGAAGGGAGTACCAGGTACCTTTGCCGGATCCCTGTTGAATTAAGTTGTTTTTTCTTACCAGATTACGAAAATGCTCTTTAAGCGTGTTGCGATTGGCGCCGGTAATTTTAACCATCTCACCTATCGTTACACGTCCATGACTTTTAGCATAATCTAATATTTTGAGCGCCAACTCAGGCATAGCGGCCAGGACAAGCTTTTCTTGTTCAACTTTGGCTGCCAGGATTCTTTTTTGTTGTTGCAGGGCCAGAAGGAAGAAAGTGATCCATGGCTGCCAATTGGGTGTATCCGTGCGTATGGTGCCTTGTGTCTGTCTGAGCGCCAGATAGTATGCTTCCTTGCTATGCTCAATGACACTCTCAAGTGAGCTGTAGAACACATACACATAGCCGGCTTGTAATAGAAGCAGGGTTGTCAGAATACGGCTTAAGCGGCCATTCCCGTCCTGGAAGGGATGAATTTCTAAAAATACGACCGTAAACACGGCGATGGTCAAAAGTGGATGCAGCCGAATGGTCTCTCTGGCTTCGTTCAGCCAGTCGATTAGCTCCCGCATCAGGCGTGGAGTGTCAAATGGTGAGGCCGTTTCGAAAACAATGCCGATCTGCCGGCCATTTGCATCGAATGCCGCCACACTATTCGGATTGGTTTTGTAACACCCGCGATGCCGTTCATCCTTCTCGCTGTAGATAAGGAGGTCCCGATGCAACTGCCTGATATGGTTTTCAGTGACAGGAATATCCCGCCAGGAATTGAATACCATCTCCATGACCTTGGCATAGCCGGCAACTTCCTGTTCATCACGGGTGGTAAAAGACGCAACTTGGAGGTTGGAAAGTAAATGCTCAACCTCCCGGTCTGTTAATTTGCTGCCTTCAATCCGGGTTGAGGAGCCAATGCTTTCAATGGTAGCGACACGACGCAGCGCAGTCAAACGCTCTGGTGCAATGGTTCCCAGGGAGCGCCATGCTCCTTTAAACTCCTCGATCTCGGCGATGAGGGATAAAATCTCCGGCGTGATTTGAATAGTATCTGTATTCATCATTGGCGTATTTCCTCACCCATATTATCACCCAAAAACACCCAATAATCAACTTTTATTCCCACCCATAAATACACCCATAAGCATCCATATACCAACAACGGATTAATGATGAAAAACCAAATTAGTTAGTAAAAATTTACAATGATGGTATTGATCTGACACATATTGTCATTGTGGTTGTTGTCGCAGAAACATAAGAGAACGTCATTCCGGCATGCTTTAAGCCGGAATCCAGCAAATCACGGAAATACAAAGCATTTCCTGGACCCCGGCTTCCGCCGGGGTGACGGGCAAAGACAGTTCTTTGGGTGATATTTTCGACTGTCATACCGGCGAACCCCGGATTCAATCATTCCGGGGCAGGCACCGGTATCCAGTAAGATTAGTTTGTCATAGAGATCGAGCCATTCAGGGTTTTCTTTTTCAATCAGTTCTATTTTCCAGCTCCTTTTCCATTCCTTCATAGCTTTCTCCCGTGCGATGGCAATTTCCATGGATTCGTGAATTTCATACCAAACCAAGTCATGCACCCTATACCGTTTGGTGAATCCTTCCACTAAGTCGTTCTTATGCTCCCAGACTCGCTTAATCAAGTCGGAGGTGACACCAACGTAGAGCGTGCCATTTCGGCGGCTAGCGAGGATGTAGACGCAAGGATATTTTTCCATAGTTTTTTCCGTCATCCCAGCGAAAGCCGGGATCGATTAAGTAATATTTTTTTAGTGCAATACATTTTGATACTCTAATACTCAAAGTGAAAATCCCCACGGCAAGCCGTGGGATATACAGAAAAGGTTTTCGTTAAAACGGTAGATCGCATACTATATTTAGAAAATATTTATCCGCCGATTTTAAAAGCATTTCCAAATCATTTTTCCCATCGCTAAAACTATATTCAGTCTTTAAATCAGAAATTATTTCAAAAGAACCAAATTGATAATCGCCATCTGGAGTAACAAAAGAGTCATTTAGCTTGGTTGATTTAATAGGTTTGGAAGAATTACGAGTCTCCTGTTTGTGTTTAAAATGATTCGATAGCGAAATTAGTATTCTGAGTTCGCAGCAATTATTTTTAATATCTTCCCAGGTTGCCTTTCCTTCTGCATTCAGCCACTCACATAAGGCATGACAAGAAACTACCGCAATCATGGCATTAAATATTGATGGATCTTCCGTAAAATTCAAATATGCTTTCTTAAATATTTTATCGTAAAAATCATCCGATGTTTTTAATGTATCCAAAATACTCGCTAGTATTTTATCCACAAAACCCTCTTTTTCAAACTTTGATATTTTGAGTCCCTGGACCCCGGCTTTCGCCGGGGTGACGGCAAGAACAAAGCATTCTCTGGATAACAGTTGTGAATTTGTCATTCCGGCATGCTTGAAGCCGGAATCCAGAAAATCATTTAGAATTACAAATCCTGGACCCCGGCTTTCGCCGGGGTGACGGCAATAACAGGGCTTTCGCCGGGATGACGGCAAAGACAAATCCGCATCATTATAGCAATTCAACCAAAAAGCACCAGGAATATATCTTGAGATGGAAGAGCGAAGAATAAATTCAGGGAAAACCAGGAAAGAGAATAAAATATTAAAAAACGATAGGCGATAGGCGAAAGGTGACCGCAGGGGATCGGCTCGCCGTTTCCCCTTTCACCTCTCGCCTCTCCCCTGCTCCGTTTTTCGCGGAGCGAAAAACTGGCGTGGCACCAGCACCTGCCATAGAACTATATCTCCGTTCACATCCCAGCCCAACCACGGCCACATATTAGTATATATGCCCTTTCCTGGTCAACCGAGAGGTCAGTTTTGGATCTATTTCCGGGTCCGCAGGCGGGTGTCGAAACAGCCGTTTAACGCTTATTTTGTCCTTTTTGTCCGGTCATTTTCATGCCAAATTAATAATAACTCTTTTATTTCCAACTAGTTTTAAATGTCCGGTTATATTATGAAGACATTTTAAGCGCAATATGGGGCTTTATTGAATGTTTAAAATAGACCAAAACTTCCAAAAACCATTTAATATACTGAATGATCGATAATAAGTTTATATTAAAAATTATAAAATGTTTTCTCTTAATATATAACCAATAACAGATCCTCTTTTTATTAAAAACTCCAATATTATTAAAACATTCTGTTTTAACTCTATTGTTTTCTTTATCTTTTCTCGATTTTTGTAAATATATTTTCTAACATTATTTTCTAAATAATAAATAGTGTTTATTTCAAGTTTTGCATCCAATAAATTTTCATTATTCTTCAACATATTGGAAAGCCAAAATATTCCATCATCTAAATATGAACTCCCAATATCATTCAACAATTTTGAGATAGCATATAAAGCCGATGGACAGTGCCTAAGTTTTTGGGATATTTCTTTAAAAAATCTTTTATTTTCATCCTTAAGCGTGTGCCATTCGGTTGCCGATTCCTTCCAGCGGATGGCAAATAGATATTTTTTTATTATTTTATCAATATACCAATAGCCGTCTCCTTTTCCACAAATTTCTATTACCTTTTCTTTAAATAGATTCCATATTTCCCAAAATATTTCATACGAGTTCAGATGGTCTTCAGCAACTACAAATTCTTCAAACAATTCAGCCATTGCCTCTGAGCCATTGAATTTATCAAGAAACGGTTTTAAATACCCTTGAAGTTCTTCCTTTGGTGAACTTAACAAAAAATATGCTATTTTTTTCAGAACGCCATGTCTGACTGTATAATCGATCTTATCTTCTCTGTCGCCTGAAATAAACTTTACGGCAAAAACAGAAATAATTTTATTGACTATAATTTTGTGTTCCGCGTTATCTGTTTTTAGTGGAATTAATTGAAAAGCAGTATTTAGTGTATCTAAATCTATTTGTTCAATATTATCTATATCATCTAACAACAATTGGTTATTTATAATTCTCTGTAAATCGTCCTTGTTCTCGTCACCCGTTTTTTCAGCGACAGTGACCTCAAGCCCAAGGGAAATGAACAATCAAGGACAGCCGGTTGGCTGATCCTAATAAATCAGGT
>JAFGIQ010000021.1 GCA_016929575.1 candidate division FCPU426 bacterium | reverse complement strand
CTCTGAAAAAGGTTTTATAGCCATCTGCCTGAATGGATGTTTGGGATGGGGATGAGACGGCGTTCAGCGAAAAAGACTGGTATTGCTGCTTTTTCGCTGCCGAGGCCGCCTCCCCCATGGCGGCCGTCCGGCGAAGGCCCAGCCCAAACATCCGTTTGCAATCAGTTTCAAATTTAAAACTCCTGATCCAGCAGATGGAGCGAGGCGGAAGTGGCGAGAATAGCATTTTTATTATTGTTTTTTCTGAGCATCGCTGTCACAGCATGGCCGGACTGGGAATGGGTTGGTGCCGTCCCCATCAACAGAAATGTCAACCGGCATGCCGACGCCCCCTCCATTGCCGTATGCAATGACGTCCCCTATGGAACCTGGCAGGAAATGGAATACATTGATCCCGATGAATACAGGGCAATTTATGTCAGACATTTCAATGGAGCACAATGGGTGAATGACGACAACTATCTTAACAACAGCTATCTGGATTGGGCCTATCATTCCACAATTGTTTTTTCCGCTTCCAACACCCCGTATGTCGCCTGGCGCGAGCTTGACTCGACGTGGCATATCTATGTCAAATACTTCAATGGCAGCAGCTGGACTCCAGTGGATGCAAATGTGAATACCCAGGCAGGCAGCGATCTGGATACCACCATAGCCATGGCAATGGACGGCGAGACCCATTTTCTTGCCATCACCGAAGGCAATGAAGTCTATGGCAAACACTGGAACGGCACTGCCTGGGCCTTGGACGGCAACCGTCTGAATGTCGCCCATGCCTTGCTCCCTTATACCGGCCCCAGCATTGCGCTGGACAATGGTACGCCCTGGATTTCCTGGAGGGAAACTTCCATTATTGGCGTCCAATCTTCGATATTTGTAAAATACTACAACGGCGTTGATTGGGAACTGGCCGGCGGCGCCTTGAATATTGATCCGTGCGTGGACGTCTATTTCACTTCCATTGCTTTCGCGAATCATACTCCCTATGTGGCTTGGACCGAGCCGGTTGCTTCGAGCAGAAATCTCTTTGTAAAGCATCTCGAGGGGGGCGTTTGGATCCAAGACGGAACCTCTTTGAACCTGGCAACCAATCAACACGCCGCCTCACCCTGCCTTACCGGCCATACCTCCGGAGTGTATATCACTTGGCACGAAATGAACGCCGCGACCAGCAGGACCCATGTTATGGTTAAGCATTTAAACGGCACCAATTGGGAGCTGGTGGGTTCTTCACCTTTGAATTTCAATGCCACGGCAAGCGCTCTTAACCCCAAAATGGCCGCAGGCAGTGATAAGTTGTATGTAATCTGGACAGAACAAGACAGCGGTATCAACCGGGTTTTTTGCAAATCCTTTCTTTTGCCCTCGCCAACAGTCTCGTCCACTGTCACCGCCACTGACACGCCAACAGCTTCGCCCACGATTACTCCTTCTGCCACTTCCACCGCTTCTGCTTCGGGCACGCCCACTTCCACACCCACTGATACGCCAACAGCTTCGCCTACGATTACTCCTTCTGCCACTTCCACCGCTTCTGCTTCGGGCACGCCCACGGACACGCCTTCCGCCACTGCCAGTTATACGCAAAGCCATACCCCCAGCAATACACCCAGCAGCACCGCCACTGCCACCCCTTCTGCCATAATGACCCCGACCTATTCCCCTTCGGCCACGGGTTCCCCCACCTCCACCGCCACTCCTACCGCAACTCCTTTTCTTTCCCCCACTTGCTCTCCCACCGCCACGCTTGCGCTCTCGCCTACCATTTCCCCGACTTCCACCCTCACTGCAACGCCCACGCCTTCTTTGATAACCACGGCCACCTCAACCATGACGCCGATCGCTTCTTTCTCACCCACTTCCAGCCTTTATTTTCCTTTTTTCACAATTGTTCCAAGCGTTTTCCGGCCTGCAGGAGGCGCACATGTGCGGGTATTAATCCGCCCCCAAACCTCCGGGTTGGTATCCTTGAAAATTTATGATCTGACCGGCCGGCTCAAGGCCACCCTGTGGGATGCGCCCCTTGCCAGCGGCAATCACGAATTTAGCTGGGATGGAGCAAACGCCGGATCCGGCACCTATCTGGTATATGGTGAAATCGACAGCCGCCGTGTGCGCGGCAAACTGGTTTTGGTTCGATAAAAACATATGACGCCTCTGCCCATGACATCCGGACATCAAAAGCACCTTCTGGTGCCAGGTCCCCTCTGCCTGCTGTTGGCGTTGGCGCTGGCCGCCCTGGCCAACAACTCATTTGGATCGACTGCAGGCCAGGTGCTTGAGCTTTCACTGGACGCCCGCACTGCGGCCATGGGCGCTGCCAGCCTGGCTGTACCCGGACATCTGGCTGCCTGGGGAAAAAACCCGGCATTGCTTTCCACCCTGGCGTGTCCTGAAATCAGCATCTCCTTTCGCAATGAATTTGAAGATATCCAGTCAGGCGCTCTGGACCTGGCTCTGCCGCTGCTGCCGGCAGGGGTGCTGGGAGCGGAATTATTCAGTCTTAATACGGGCACGCTCTCGGATGGAGTGACAGCAGAAAGCGACTGGCTGCTTTCCGTGGGATACGGGCATGATCTTGCCGCCTTGATGCAATGGCCCCATGCCTTGCATGCAGGACTTGCGCTTAAATATTTCCGCTCCACCCTGGCCGGCGCATTCACTGGCCAGGCCCTGGCAGCGGATGCGGGAATTTTGGCCGGCCTGCCCGTCCCCAACATGTATATGGCGCTGGCCGTCAATACTGTCGGCACCAAAATCAAATATGCGGGCGAAGCCGAGGACCTGCCGCTGCGGGGTGTTGTAGGCCTGAGCTGGTCGGAAAATATTTTTCCTGAATTTGGCGTCTTGGCGAGTCTGGAAGCAGTCAAGGGTCTGGACAGCCCGCTGACCATACAAAGCGGTTTTGAATTGAATTATCAGCAAACCGTATTTTTGCGGGCAGGCTACTGTTTCCTCCATGACACCGACTCTTTTACCGTCGGCCTGGGAGCGAAAATCTCTTTTGTCTCCTTTGACTATGCCTATGCCCTCAACCAGCTTTCCGCCAAGCATATCGCCACGGTGGGGTACCGCTTTTTGTCCGCTGTCCCTGCCGCAACGCCAAGGCAGCCGTCCCTCTGGACCAGCCAGGCCCTGGTTTACTACAAAGAAGGCCGTCTGGCCGAAGCCAAAGCAACACTCAACCGGGCGCTGGCCGAAGATCCGGACGATTTCTATGCACACCGCTATTTGCGCGAATTCGACCGTATCATGGCGGACTGGTGCGACCAAAAAAACCAGGAGGCCGCCCACGCCGAGCAAAAAGACAAGCATGTCCAGGCTGCATCCCTATGGAATGAAGTTTTGGCCGTCAATCCCAAAGACCCGGCTGCCCGGGCCGGACTCAACCGTCAGACCCGGCAGATCAAAGGGCATTTGGATTCAGCCCAGGCGTTCATGGGATGGCAACAATGGCCTGACGCCTTATGGGCCATCCAATCCGCATTAAACCTCAAACCGGATTCAGAACCAGCCCTCGCCCTCCTGGCCACCCTGGAGGCGCGCTGGAGAAAGGCGCTCGGTGACAATGAGCAGGCGAACAAACAGGCTTCAGACCAGTCCTGGAATTTGGCCCGCAAAGGGCAATGGGAAAAGGCCCTGTCTTTGCTGAACAAGGCTGTCAGCGCCAATCCCACGGATCCGTCGCTGGCCAAAACCCGCAGCGGTATTTTACAGTACGCGCATGAGGTGGGCATGCAATACAAATCCGCCGGGCAAATCCAGCTCGCCCTGGATTTATGGCAGCGTATCTTATCCTTTGCTCCGGATTATTCGCCCGTGAAGACGGCCTATCAGCAGC
Source organism: candidate division FCPU426 bacterium (assembly GCA_016929575.1). Lineage (GTDB taxonomy): Bacteria > Oederibacteriota > JAAXVQ01 > JAAXVQ01 > JAUVAV01 > JAFGIQ01. The sequence goes on along the minus strand of JAFGIQ010000021.1, from coordinate 14,610 downwards.
TGAAGGCGTATTACCTCACGCAAATCCAGTCCTTGTGTGGCCAGGCCCAGCAGGCGTATGCGGCCACGCACTACCAGGAAGCTGTTTCTTTCTGGGAAAAGGCGTATCAGTTGTCGCCCGAGCCAAAAATCGCCGATGATCTGGCCAATGCCTATAAAGCCTGGGGCATTTTGGAATACCGCGAAGACCGGCTTTCTTCGGCCATGGCCTGCTGGCAGGCCTCTTTGAAGTTCAAGCCAAACCAGGAAAATGTCCTCAAATACATCCGGCGGGCCAAAAATAAAATACAATTCTTCAAAGAAAGCGGATTGGAGGCAACACCATGAAACGATTCATCACTATCCCTGTGCTCCTGGCCGCGCTCTGGCTGTTTTCTCCCTGCCTGCTCCTGGCCAAGACAAAACTGTGGGGGCTCGCAGACGGTATTCCCCATCCCACGGTCACGGCGCTGGCCGCGAATCAGGATTGGGTCTGGGCCGGAACCGGCAAAGGTCTGGTGGTGAAGGCTGCAACCGATAATCATTTTATCCAATTGCCGGCAGCAACCAGCAGGATTTTGGCGCTGATAGCCTATGGTGACGAGGCCTGGGCCGCCACCGCGGAGGGGTTGTACCGGACCAATGCCCGCACCCGGGCCTGGAATGCCATTTCCCTGCCGGAAGCAGCCGGCAAGGAAATCCGCGCGCTGCAGTTCGGAATGAAGGAAATGATCTGGCTGGGGACAGAGACGGCTCTTTTCCAGGGATCAAAGCAAGAGTCCGGCTGGAAAAAAATCCCTCTTCCCGAAGGTCTCGCTGGCCCCATTCAAAGCATTGCCTGCAGCGGCTCCTTGTGTTTTATTGGGAGCGGTTCGGGCACACTCGCCATTCTGGACCAGGAGACCATGCGCTGGCTCAATCACATCCCCTGTCCGGAAACACTGGCGGTCACGGCACTGGTTGTCCAAGGCACAACCATCTGGATCGGCACCAATGGCGGAGGACTGTATATCTATGACTGGGCGAAAAACAGCTGGGAGCACCCGTCCTGGTCCGATGCGCAAAACGGGTTTATTCACGCGGCGGCTGTCAATGGATCCGCATTCTGGTTCGGCACTTTTGCCGGCCTCCTGCAGTCCGGAACCCGCGGGCAACTGGTGCCCGTGAACGATCCGGTGATACAGCAGGGCTGCGTTAATTGCCTGGCGGTTGGCCCGCAGGAGCTGTTCGCAGGAACTGAATTCGGCATTGCGGCCCTCCCCCTGGCGCAGCCGGCCCTGTCAGTACAGCCGCTGCAAAGCGTTGTTTTATCCGCTGCTGAAATGGCATTTACCGGACAAGCCTTCAGTTCCACGCCCATCACCAAAATAAAAGTATCCTGCGCACTGCAGGCACTTTCTCAAATCTGGTTTACAGACAATTGCGAAGTGCAGCTCCCGGACGGGCAGGGCCGTTTTACAGGAAAGTGGAGTCTGCAAGGACTGCCCAGTCTCAATGATTTCTATCTTCTGCGGGTGGAAGCAACGGACAGCCGGGGCCGCACCAATGCCGCCATCGTGCCCGTGTTGATTGCCGTGAATCCGCCGCAAATCGCCTTTAATCCTGTTGCCGGCACCGTCAATACGGGATTACAAACCTTGTCCGGAAAATTCTCCACGCCTTTTCTTGCCACCATCATGATGGAGCCCGGCGGCGTCCAGCCCATGCTGGATGTCCCTCAAGGAACATTCGCCGGCACATTGAATTTGGTGCCCGGGGAAAACGCCATCCGCGTGCGCCTGCTGGATTGGTTCAAGCGTGAAACCTCCGCTGTGTTGCGGGTGAAGGCAGAAGAGATGGTGCCGGAAAAAGTGGTGAAAGTCGAAGCCGGCGCCAAAAAGGGCGAGGAAACCATTCTCCTGAGTGAAGCGCTTTTGTTCGACACTGCCAGCATCAGCATCAAAGCATCGGGTTTTTCCGCGCTGAATAAAGCGGCCGAGTACATGAACCGGGATGAGGACGTGCATGCAATCATTATAGGACATACGGACAACATTCCGATCAATACCCGTCAGTTTCCAAACAACCGGGTGCTTTCCCTGGAAAGGGCCAAGGCGGTGTTTGATTACCTGGTCAAGAACAGGGGTTTTGTTCCCGAACGTTTTGACATCAAGGGGCAGGGCGAAGCACAGCCGATCGCAGACAATAAAACCGGGTCCGGAAGGGCCAAAAACCGGCGTGTAGAGATTCTGCTTAAAAAAGAGACTGCACCGTAAAGCGGAGCAGTCTGGTTTTTTATAGTTACTGCATGCGTTCGGCCAGCGAGGGCATGGCGTCGCGGTTGTTTACGGCTGTTTTTGCATTGACTCCACTATTTTTTTTGCCCACGCAGCTGCCCGTTGTTGCTCCCCTGCTTTCAAGGGGCCCTCTGACCCCTGCACCAAAAATCCTTCAGGGGCCATGATCACCTCCCCGCCTTTTTTCCTCAGCTGGTCGGCAATAGGTTTGGCCGCATACCCGAATATTTTAATCAAAAAACGCAGGGCGCGGGGCTTTATATCGCTCAGGGCAATGCCGGTGTCAAAAGCAGCCACTTTGACGCCTTTCAGTCCGTTGGGCGCAAGGTCCTGAATAAATTTTTTAACCGCCGGCGTGGGACGAAATCCGCGGGTGGGTGAACCGACTATCAAGAGCTGAATGCCGGCCAGGTGTTCCTTTGTTGCCTCTCCAACCTTTGTCACCGCTGCAGCCGGCGAACCAAGCGCTTCGCCAATGGCCCGGGCTATCCGTTCGGTGTTGCCGAAAATCGAATCATAAACAACCAGTGTCTTCATCCGTATCCACCCCGCTTTTCATTATTTCCATTCACAGGTGCCGCCCTTGCTGGGTAAAAAGATATCACCGGAAGTACCCCGATGTTATTTCGCACCCAGGGTAAACGGCGGGTACTGGTCCGTGAGCATCAAGGCGGCGTATCCCAGGACGCGCAGATGCCAGCGCATCACACCCACGATAAAGTGAAAAAGTGCCGGCGGCATGTTGCCGGTAAAAAGGATCGCAAACCAGGCGACGATGACCGCCGCCAAGGCCGCCATGCTCAAGAATAAAAGAACAATATAGTGCGGCACCGCCAGCAGCCATTTGACCAGGGGAAGCCAGCGGCTGAGCTGCTTTTTCACGTTTGGGTATGGCAGACGGACATGGACATACTGCTCCTCATCCGTGGATGGGTATTCATCGCCAAGCAAGGCGGCGTATGCAGCCACGCGGAAAACAAACCGGGTCAGGTTCACGTTCCATTCATACCACCATTGGGGATATTTCCGGCAGAATAAAATCATCAACACCGTGGGGAGAACCACAAAGCCTGCTGCCGCCGTCTTGTCTCCGCCACCCAAAAGCAGTGCGCAGACAATGCCGATGGGAACCAGCGTAAAGATGCGAAACAGGGTGGAGACGCGGTCAAGCGGATGATCCGGGTAATCTACAGTCAGCTGCACGGGATACTTTTTTGCGGGCGCCATATATTTCCCTCCTCAAATGGTTTTCTCTCCTGCTTGCATTCCATCATGCCGCCGGGACTGTTGATGATTATCCGGCCGGAATAAGCAGCGCTTCTTTTTTTTGTGCGCTGGGCATGCGCACCGGACCAGGCGGTTCTTTCATTCCTCTTCCGCATCCACCTGAAAGGCTTTGACGGGAGCGCCCACATCAATGCTGTCGATATCCATTTCCACCAGCGGCGCCCGCCCGGCCAAACCGGTTTTTTCCTCGTATGTGAAAGATGCTTTTTGATAAATCACGCCCAAGGGAATTTTATCCCCCCACTCCCTGGCTTTTTGATAGGCACCAGCCTCATTGCCGGCATCATAGGATGCATCCAATGTATACACCCGTTCATCATACCATTGGTAGGTGTTTTTCTTATTAAAGCTGATGCAGGGCTGCAACACATCAATCAGGGCAAAACCCTTGTACTGCACGCCCGCCTGGATGAGATCAGCCAGGTGCTTGACGTCTTTGGAATACCCCCTGGCCACAAATCCGGCTCCCAGGGCCATGGCCACTGCCAATGGGTGCATTGGCTCCAACAGGGCGCCGTGGGTTTGCACCTTGGTGACATACCCGGGATCCGTGGTGGGCGAGGCCTGTCCTTTGGTCAGGCCGTAGATCTGATTGTCATGCACCATCACGGTAATATCCAGATTGCGCCGGATGGCATGGATGAAATGATTGCCCCCCTCTCCATAGCAATCCCCGTCGCCGGTGGTGACCAGCACGGTAAGTTTGCGGTTTGCTATTTTGGCGCCCGCGGCCACGGGCAGGGCCCGGCCATGCAGGCCGTTGAAGCAATTGGCCTTTATATAATGCGGCAGCTTGGCTGCCTGGCCGATGCCGGACACCAGCAGGACATCCTTGGGATTCAATGCCATTGCCGCCAGCGCCTGCTGCAAGGCATTGGCAATGCCGAAATTCCCGCAGCCAGGGCACCAGGCGATTTCATTATGGGTCTTGTAATCGCCGGGCATCATGGCCGCACCTCGGTGTTAATCCGGGATAAAAGCCCGTCAAGATCAAAGGGCCTGCCGTTGTATTCCAAAATGGAGGTAAAAGCTTTTATCCCGGTTTCCCGGAAAAGCAGCTTGGCCAGCTGGGCGCCGGCGTTGTTCTCAACCGTAATCACCCTCCCCGCATGTTGGAGCGCACGGGTTATTTCCTCCTGGGGAAAGGGCCACACTTGGGAAAGATGCAACACGCCGAATTGTCCGGGTTTGAACTTCCCGGCCGCCTCCCGCATGACCCCGTAGGTGGAGCCATATCCCATCAACACCCACTGGCATCCATCCAGGCAGTGTGCGCCGGGCGGTTCCACCTCTTTTTTCAGGCCCTGCATTTTACAGTGGAACCGCTTTTCCACCATGCGCTTTCTCAGGCCGGCATCCTCTGTTATGTGTCCTGCTTCTGTATGTTCGTCGCTGTCTGCGTACACCAGCCCGGCGCCGAGCGCAGGAAGCCGCCTGGGCGATATGCCTGATGCTTCCAGCTGATAGCGTTGGTAGGGCTCTCCGTCTTTTTCATGTACGCCGGAGGTTTCAAGATGGCGCTCGATTTTCATCCCCCCCAGGGGAAAAGGGTCGCTGTTGACGATGGTATCCGCCAACAGCTGGTCGGTCAGGAGAATTACGGGAATTTGATATTTTTCCGCCAGGTTGAAAGCCCGCTGCGTCAGCATAAAAAGCTGCTCACTATTTCCGGGGGCAAACACCGCGCGGGCAAACTCGCCGTGACCGGCATGGATCACCAAATCAAGGTCCGCCTGCTCGGTGCGCGTGGGAAAACCCGTGGCCGGCCCCGGCCTTTGGGCATCGACTATCACCACCGGGGTTTCGGTCATGGCAGCCAGACTGATGCCTTCGGTCATGAGGCAAAAACCGCCGCCGGAAGTGCCGGTCATGGCCCGGACTCCGGCAAAGGCGGCGCCGATGGCCATGTTCACAGCCGCAATTTCATCTTCCGCCTGTTCAACCACCACGCCGTATTGATCGGCATAGGCGGCAAGATAATTCATTATGCCCGTGGAAGGCGTCATGGGATAGGCGCTGTAAAATGTGCAACCCGCTTTAATCGCGCCCAGGCCCAAAGCCTGGCTGCCGTCCAAAAGCCAGTTGCCTTGGGCCCCGGCCGGTTCCAGCTGAAAACGGCCGTCCTCCTGTTTTTTGCTGCCCAAAGCATATCCCTCCCTGGCTGCAGCCAGGTTTTTTTGCACCACATCCTTCCCTTTCTTGCCAAAAGCGGAAGACAAAACTGATTCCACCAGGCTTAAATCCAGTTGCATCAACCCCGCTATCAGCCCGCTGGCTATGGAATTCACATAGATGCTGCTGCCCCCGGTCTGCTGCGCCAGCTCGGCCAGGGCAACATCAAAAAACCGCGCTTGGTTTTCCGCGATTTTGAATGTTTTTTTATCGAGAATCATCACCCCGTGCTCTGCCATAAAAGGAAGCTGCAGGTCAACGCTGTCCTTGTCCAGGCAAACGGCAATATCGCAAAACCTGCGCGGGGCCGAAATCCGTTCCTGCGAAACCCTGATTCTGAAAAAGTTGTTGCCGCCCCGCACCCGCGACATGTAATCCTGATCCGCGAATATATAATATCCCTTTTTTTGAAATATGCGGCACAAGGCCAGGCCAATGGTCTGCAGCCCCTGGCCGGCCTCACCGGTGATGGTGATGGTTAATTCTGTTGACATACAGACTCCCTTCCTCAAGGCATGCGCCGCTGGCCCGGACCGGCTCCTGCCCCCCCGCTGCTTTTTATCGCGGCATGGCTGGTTATGTGATTGCCAGCGCTTTGGCGTTTTGCCATAAACCGTGAATATTGCAATAGGAAGCCGCCAGAATGGTCCCGGGCTTGTCGGTCTTAAAACAGAGGGTGGCTTCGAAACAGGTATACACCCCGCTGGTATCCGGGCCCTGCGTGGATTCTCCATGCGCAGTGAATTCCGCCCTGCCAATCTGGAACGGAAACTTGTCGCCCTGCGCATGAAAATAGACATCGATCCAGCGGATGTGATGCTCGGTCTTGTTGGGATGGGGGATCTCTTTCCCGACCACCACCTTCACCTGGACACACTCCGCTTTTTTTACTTTTTCCGGCGCCTCAATCACCGGCACGTGCTTTTCCGTTTTCCAGTCCGCGCTTTGATACACATCCTTCATCTGGGTCATGATGACTTCCTCCTTTGTTCATATTAATGAATGCCGCCAGCAACCCTCACCGCGTTGCCGCCAATGAGGCTGTCACCAAAATCCCGGGGTTTTTTATTCCGTTTCCCCACCGGCAATGCTGATGTTCACCAAAGATATTCCCCGTGCAATCCCTGCGTTTATCCCGCGCCAAAATCCCACCCGCTCTGGCGCAGCACTATTGTTCCCCGAGGCATAAAAAGGAGTTTGCCCATGAAACTCATTTTAGATGCCGTCTCCTGCTCCTGTCTATAATTAATTTACCAGGTGACCTCCTTTGTTTTTCTGACTACTGCATCCCCTGCCAGAAGAAAGGCTATGATGCACTTTATCGTCAATCCAACCGATCTCCCCTGGTAAAATTGGGACCCAACACTCCATTTTCCGTCAATGAAGTGTTGGGTCCCAGGAGTATAGTCCTCATTTAAGGAATTTCGACACAAACGGGGAGGTTTCGCCCCGGCGCAAAAAATGCCCTGAAGGCCCCTCGCCCAAAAATTCTGAAAACCACGATTCATGCTCGATTTCTTCATTTAATATCGCCAATACCAGATCATATGTCCGGTGGTCCTTGCCCGCGGTCAAATTGCAGATCTGGGTGTAGCCGTACACTGCGCAGCGCTCTGCATTCACCAGTACTTCCAACAATGCTTTCGCATCATGCGGATCCTTGGGCAGATTGGCGGGCGGACAGGCTGAAAGGTCGTGAAAAGCCTTCATGTCATCCGGCAGCCTGCCGCCCAGTTCATAGATGCGCGGCATCAGGGCCTCAAAGTGATTCCTGTCCTCAATGCGGGCGGTTTCAGCAATTTCCTTTACGCCCTCTCCTTCCAACCCGATCAAATTCGCCCGCAGAATGGTATAGTAATAATAGGTAGTCAGCTCCGCCGAGGCATTTTTTATCAACAGCTTCAACAATTCATCCACATTAACTCCTGCTTTTTTTACTACGTCGATTGCAACTTTAGCCATGATATTCCTCCTGAGTTTATTTTATTGATTCATCAATGCTTGCTTACATTAACTGGTTGATATTTCACACCCTCCTTTCTATTAGTATTTAATATTTATTAATATTTTATCCTATTTTAATATCAAAATTTTTTTACCCCCGGCAATTTTCGCAAATGCCTTCCAGCACAACTTTTTTATCAAGAACCCGCGTCCCTTTCGGCAGATGCGGCGGTAGTTTAAGCTGGTTGTAATTCTCATACTTGAAATCAATAATACGGTTGCACTTCAGGCATTGGAAATGATGATGCTGCTCCAGTTCCGGGTCAAAACGTTTGGCACTGCCGCGGCTCTGAACCATTTTAAGCACCCCTATTTCAACAAAGGAAAGCAATGTCCTGTTGACCGTGTCATAAGAAATATTGGGCATTTTTTTTCTCACCCGTTTGTATACGGCTTCCGCAGTAGGATGATCATCCGCCTCAGTAAGCGCCGCATATACCGTGGTCCTTTGCGGCGTGATTCTCATACCATGCTGGTGGCAACTCTGGTAAAGTGTGTTTAAGGCCTTTAGTTTATTTATCATTTTTATACTATATAGTAATTAATACTATTTGTCAACTTTTTTACTCTCATTTTTGGGACAGTTCCTTTTTCCCTTTACATTCCCAGCCTTTCTAGGTTAAAACCCCGATGTTTTCCTGATGCGGTGCAGCTGCAATTTTCGGTTTTTTTAACATTTTGAAGACAATGCACTAGCCATGCTTGAAACCCTTCTTTTTACGCCTAACCCACTTCTCGCCTTCAACCAGCGTATAGGTCAATAAAGCAAAAGCGGCAATAATCCCCCATTCTTTTAAACCGATGGGGGCGCTGCCAAAGGCCTTGTTCATCACCGGCAGATAGGTAAAGAGCAATTGTAATGCAAGCATAACGCCTGAACCTGCTATTACAAACAGATTCGAGAAGAAGCCCAGGGTAAGTATGGATTTTTCCAATGAACGGCAATTGAACAAATAAAGCATCTCCACCAAGACGAATATGTTTACGGCCGCGGTCCGCGCCTGAGCCGTGCTGCCGCCTGCTGTTATTTCCCATTTGAAAAGTCCGAAAGCACCGATGAGCATGATGCCCGCCACCAAAATGATCCGCCAGATCAGGCTGGTGGTTATAATGGGGGTTTTTGGATCACGCGGGGGCCTTTCCATAATGCCGGGTTCTTTGGGCTCAAACGCCAGCGTGAGGCCAAGCAGCAGGGCTGTGGTCATATTGATCCAAAGTATCTGCACTGGCAGTATCGGCAGCGCCGTTCCGATCAAGATAGCCGCCAAAATCACCAATCCCTCGCCAAGATTGGTGGGCAGGGTCCAGACAATGAATTTGGTAAGATTGTCAAAGACACCGCGGCCCTCTTCCACTGCGGCTTCAATGGTGGCAAAATTATCATCGGTTAACACCATATCCGCCGCCTCTTTGGCCACTTCCGTGCCGGAAACGCCCATGGCTACGCCGATGTCGGCCTGTTTCAGGGCAGGCGCATCGTTGACTCCGTCACCTGTCATGGCAACCACATTACCGAGTGATTGCAGCGCATCCACCAGCTTTAATTTTTGTTCTGGCGCCACCCGCGCAAATACCGAGGCTTCACTGGCTGCTGCAACCAGCTCGCGGTCGGACATGTCCTCCAGTTCCCTGCCGGTTTTGGCCAGCATTTTTCCTCCTGGCGGTTTCAGTCCCAGCTGTTCGGCAATAGCCGTGGCGGTCAGGGCATGGTCGCCGGTGATCATTTTCACTTGCACGCCCGCCTTATAGCATGCAGCCACAGCCCTGACGGCCTCGGGCCGGGGCGGGTCAATCATTGCCTGCAGGCCAATAAACGTCAATCCCGAGGTCAAGTCACCGCAAGCTACCCGTTTGGCAGCTTCAACTGTGTTTTCCACACATTCGAGGTTTTCCTCCCGGTTGCCCATGTCCTTCCGCGCCAGTGCCAGAACCCGCCAACCTTTTCTTGCCAAATCGGCGGCTGCCGCGGAAATTCTATGTTCGTCCAATTCCTTTTTATCGCCGGCTGCGCCAAGCATTTTCACGCTTCGCGGCAGGATTTTTTCCACTGCTCCTTTTATATAGAGGATGTTTGGCAGGTCGGGTCCGGTGTCATGCAAGGTGGCCATGTATTGGCGGTCGGACTCAAACGGAATGGTATCCAACCGGGGCAGCCGCTTGTTTTCCTCCTCTTCGTTCAAGCCAGCCTTGCGCGCGCTGACCAAGAGCGCGGCTTCAGTGGGATCGCCCTGTATCCGCCAGACTCCTTCTTCCTGCCGTATTTTTGCATCATTGCATAGCATCCCGGCCAGGAGGGACTCACGCAAAGCCGGTTCGTCGCCCAGCCTGACGGGCTCTCCCTTACCTTCTGCCGTGATTTTCCCTTCCGGCGTATATCCCTGCCCGCCAATGCTGAAGCGCCGTCCTCCCGCCCACACCGCCTGCACGGTCATTTGGTTTTCGGTCAAAGTGCCGGTCTTATCCGAACAAATAACCGTGGTGCTGCCCAGGGTTTCGACCGCCGGCAGTTTGCGTATGATAGCGCGCCGCTTGGCCAGCCGGTTTACGCCAATGGCCAGGGTGATGGTGACGGCTGCAGGCAATCCCTCCGGAATGGCGCCCACGGCCAAAGCCACGGCTGCCATAAACATCTCAAAAACCGCTTCCCGCCGAAACAGGCCAACTGCAAAGGTTAAAACCGCCAAACCCATTATGACCCACAACAGGTTGCGGCTGAAAACTGTAATTTTGCGCGTCAGCGGGGTTTCCAGGTTCGCTGCCTGGGATATCAAGCTGGATATGCGGCCGGTCTCCGTATTGTCGCCGATACCCACAACCACTCCCAGCCCGCGCCCATTGGCAACCAGGCTGCCTGAATAGGCCATGTTGGTCCGGTCAGCCAGGACAGTGTCTCTGGACAACGGCGCTACATTTTTTTCTATTGGCAGCGATTCCCCGGTCAGGGTTGATTCATCAATGCGCAGATCGCGGGCCCTCAGCAGCCTTAAATCAGCCGGAACTTTGTCCCCCGACTCCAAAATAACAATGTCGCCGGGAACGATGTCCTGGGACTTTATTCTTTCTTTTTGGCCGTCGCGTAATAGCAAGGCCACCGTGGCAACGGAGCGGCGCAATGATTCAATGGCCTCTTCGGCCTTGGCTTCCTGGAAAAAGCCTATCAGCGCATTGACAAACACCACTCCGAAAATAACCGAAAAATCCACCCATTCAGAAAGCAGGGCGGTCACTGCCGCTGCGGACAACAGGATATACACCAGTGGATTGTGAAACTGGAGTAAAAACCTCTTTACCGGGCTGGTTTTCTTTTTAGGAGTTAGCTGGTTGAGGCCAAAATGCCCTTGCCGGTGTTTGATCTCAAAGCCGGACAATCCCTGGTCCGCACGCGTCTCTAAAAGGCCAAGGACTTCCTCCTCCGGCAATTCATGCCAATGATGGCTGATAAGCGTTTCCATGTTCCCGCCCTCCTTGACGGCAAGATAACATTGTTATTTCTGCCAATAGTGGTGCTTCAATTCAAATTCAACCCTTCTTTCCCAAATACGCCGCTGAATCTGTCTGGCGTTCTCAAGCGCCAGGTTGGCCTCATCCTCCTGGCCCAGCCGGTGTCTGGCTTCGGCAATCCCCTCCCAGGCCGGCACAAACATGGCGTCCTCTTCCACGCAGGCCAGGAAAAACGGCAATGCCTCCTCGGCATGCCCCTTTTCCAAAAGTTCCTTGCCGTGCCTGAATCGTGTTTCCAAATCCGTCAAAAGGCTGTCCAACGACACACGGATGGCGTGTTCATCTTTGAAAGTCACCACGGCACAAGGCGCGGTGCGCAGCAAACGCGAAGCCAAGGCGCCCAGCTGCAGCTTTTCTGATTTCGTTTCCCCCAAGGCGCCCATCATCATGATATCCGCCTTTTCCTCCCGGGCTACGGCCAAAATCTGCTCGCCCGGATCCCCCTGCAACAGATGCGTCTGCCATTTGGTTTGATGAAAATCAAAGGCACGGATATATTCCTCCAATGAACGCTGGTGTGGAGCCAGGTTTGCGCTTCTCACCCGGGCATACAGCGGCTCAAAACTCCCTGACTGCTTGTTGACCGGGGGTATCACGTGAACCACATGCAGTATGGCTCCGAATGTCTTGGCCAGAGCCGAACCGCTCTTCAGGGCCCTGGAAGATGCCTGGGAAAAATCCACCGGGCAGAGAATATTCTTCGGCGGCAGCTGGAAAGCTCCCTTGACAGTCCAGACAGGCTTTGTGCTTTTGCGCACCACACGTTCGGCGGCAATACCCACCTCCGCCGCCGACCCGGTTGCAGGCTCATAATTATCCGCGGCTTGAACAATGACATTGACGTCAAATTCCGAAGCCAATTGCAGGGTGTGATCCAAGGGCACTCCGCATTCCACTCTGCAAGTAGCCGCTTTATCCCCGTTTTTTTCAAGGCGCGCGGCTATCTCCCGCAATTCCTGCAATCCGATTTGTTGCAGTTCTGCCAGGTTGCACGAAGAGTCAAGGATTGAAGGAATGACATGCAACAAAATAATCTCTGAATGAAAAGCTTCGGCTAAAACCGCGGTGGTGTTGGCCGCCGTTTCGGCCGAGGGCCCCAAATCCGTAACCAACAGTATTTTTTGCATTAATTTCATGTTTGTCCCTCTCCCAAACCGGTTCTTGCCTGCAGGCTGTCAGCCGAGGGTCACCGGTGTTTTAAACCCGTCGGGTTTAACCGCCAGGAGCGAGCATTCCAATCGTTCAAGCGTCTCCTCGATGGTGCTTCCGATCAGCAGGCCGACAATGCCTGTTCTATTCAATGTCCCCATGATTACCAGGTCGCTCTTCAATTCCTGGGCGGTCTCCGCGATCTTATACCCCGGCCGGCCTGCAACCAGCTCCACCGAAAGCTTCCGGGTTTGCCGGCGATACGGCTCAACCAGCTGGTCCAAAGCGTTTTTCCTGTCGAGCTGAATGGCTTTGGCCAATGCTGTCCGGTCCTGTTGGTTGATGGGCGTATGTCCCATGGTTATAAGAAATTCGGTTTTAGGCGTCCAGGCATGGACAATGGTCAATTTGCCTTGTCCCCGTTCAGCCAAATAAATCCCCCACTCGATAATTTTTCGGTTCAAACCAGTCTTCACACCATTGGTGGGATCGGGATCCACGGCTGCCAACACACGCCTGAACGGCTTGTGCTGCGTTGACTTGATCACCCATACCGGGACCGGCGCTTTGCGGATCAATTTGTGCACAGTGCTTCCCCACAGCAGGGTGTGAAGTCCGCGCTGCGCCATGGCCGAGGCCACGACCAGATCATACTGGTGTTTCAACACCTCCTGTATTACCCGAATGGCCGGAATGCCGTCCAAAACCTTTACTTTAGTTTTGACACCCTTATTGGAGGCCACGGCAGTAATTTTTTCCAAAAAATGTCCGCATGCTTTTCGCTGTCTATCCCCGATCTTTTGCCATTCGCGTGCATTTTCCATTTTGCATTCCGCCGGCAGCTCTTCGACCACACTCACCAGTGTCAATTCCGCCTGGTTGGCCTCCGCCAGAATCATTGACTGCTCCAGGGCGCTTTGGTCCTCCTTGCGGGTATACAGACAGAGTATTTTTTTAAAATGTTTCATGCCTTCCTCCTTTCAGAAAACCTTTATCAAACAATGGCGCGGTTGAACAAAAGCGAAAACAGCCGACCCTTTTTACCGCCCCTTCCACACAGGTTAGAAGCATCAATCAGAAGCAGCCAGATCGGCCTGGCACAATGTTAATGGAACCAAAAATCGTGCGACCTGTCAATGCCCTTGACGGAAATCATCGTATTCTTGCCCCTGTATACAATCCCAAACCAATGCCTGATTTCAGCCAAGTTGGAAACAGCATACCAGCCGCCAGACTGCCCGCCTTCTTAGCGGCCCGCCGGCAAGGTCCCTATCACCGCAAGAACCTGTGACAACGGCTCATACGCGTGTATCTCCCAAGCCAAACCAGGATCCGGGCAAGAGCGGCCATAGCGGTTGATCCAGACCGCCTTTAAACCGCTTTGACTGGCGCCGGCAATATCGACTTCCCAGGAATCTCCGATGAAAACCGTTTCTCCGGCCTCCGCCCGGGCCAGCTTCAATGCTTCGAAAAAAATCGCCTGATCAGGTTTGGCGGCTCCAAACTCCTCTGAAACCACGGCAAAATCCAGCCACTGTTCCAGACCACAGGCCTTGAGCTTGGCGCGCTGCGAGGAACTTTTACCATTAGTAATCACACCCAGCTTGACCCGGCCGTGCAGTGCAGCCAACAAATCCGCCGCCCCCGGTATCAGGCGCCAGTTGCTGCCATATACCCTTTCATATTCAGCGGCTGCGGCAAAGGCTTCGGCCGGCCCCGCCAATTCCACGCCGAATGTCGCGCATACTCCGCGGATCCGTTCTGCCAGTGCTTCCTCGGGAGTCAGGCTGCCATCCAACACCAGGGCGTAGTTTGCCTGCAGCTGTTTTTCCTGCTCCTGCTCCAGCTCCTGAATCGTCCGGCGGCGCAAATCCGGATAGCGGGCCTGCAGGGCCGCCAGCGCACATTGCCGGCAATATTTATGATCCACCAAGGTATCGTCCAAGTCAAACAAAACAGCTTTAAGCAAGGCCCTCTTCCTCCTCCCCAGCACGAGCAGACTGACGAAGCCGGATGACTGGTACTATAACACAGTCTTTAAGCACAGTAAATTTGCAGTAAGGTACATTGCTATCCAAATTGCGCGAATACCGCCGCAGGCGTCCTATTTTTTCCGAATAATCCATCCGCTCAGGACTGCCGGAGATATCTTTTTGCCAAGGTGGCAGCGGAAAAGAAAAGTCCACGGCTGCAACCTTTTTGGCGGACCTGCTCAATCCCTGCGGTTCGTGCACGCGTTCCCG
>JAFGIQ010000253.1 GCA_016929575.1 candidate division FCPU426 bacterium | reverse complement strand
GTACACCGCGCCCCTCTGGGAAGAGCCCATGTTCCGCGGCTTGGCGTTCGGCGCGCCGGCTTTGATGGGGAATTTGAGCCTGAAAGCCTTGTTCTCACTGGGCTGGCAGCAGGTATCAGCCATGCTGGGCTGGAGCATTGTTGTCTTTGCGGGTGCGCACATCATTGTACGCTGGATCAAAAGGGCGAAAGAGGCCATAGGCTGGAAAGCGCTCCTGCCGTGGAAATTCCTGCACCAGAAATACATGCAAAGACAGGACCTCAAGGATTTTTTCAAATATCTCATCCCAGCCATATTGTTCACCGGCATTTATCTCGGCGCAGCTGCCTTGAGCGGTTTTCTTATGCCGGACGCCTCGCAGTTGACCTTGCAGGGAATCGCGCTGCTCTCGAGTTTCCTGGGTCATGAGGCCTGGAATTATGCGGTTAAACAAGGCTGGCTGAAAGGGATGCTGGTGGCGAGCATGGAGGCATCCAGTGAGGCCATGCCCTCGCCTGGAAGCAAAGCCACAGCAGCGAAGAAAAACCAGCTCTTTGCCTGGATTGAAACGGTCTTTTCCGATTTCAGCGCGGACATCAAGCATTTATCCAACCCGCTTGCCGGCCAGGCTCTCAAAGAGCACATCCAAATCATGATCCGCATGGCCGGCAAGATGGGCGCCGGCGAGGAGCAGAACAATTTTATTTCCCTGCAGCACGAACTGGAAACAGCATTATTGGCAGTGCATACTGCCGTTCAAAATGCCGGATTGGCAGGAGAAGAAGAAACAGCGGCGGACCAACGCGACTTGGCGCAAACCCTGCAGGAACTGGGCATAGGGCAGAGCACGCCTCAAAACCAGGAATTGCAGGAGGCGGAAACACAACTGCAGGCCGTGGTGGACCGGCTGAACCGGGAATTTTTTATTCCCAACAGCTTCCTGCTGAGGCAGCAATACAGCGCTGAGCAGGGGATGGAGCTGGCTGTTTTTCACATAGACGAGGTCCACTGGCGGGAGCAGCAAATAACAGAACAGGCCGGGGAGGTAAAAACGCAATCCCTGCCTGTATATATTGTGACGCCTGTAAACGACCAGCCGGAAACAGATTTTCCGCCGGTCTCGGCAGGGCCTGGGTATGCCATCATGGAATACGATTATATGGAAGCGCTCCTGGCGGCCTTTGAAGAACTTCCGGGCGAGGCCATGTCGCCCAATAATATGGATGAAGAGGAATTCCAGGACAAACTGGAAGGACTGGCAAACGCGGCAGCAAGCGGCAAAACCGTTGTTAAAAACCCGGCCCTGGTGCGGGCGTACGGGGAGGAAGCAGCGGACTTGTTCCCGGAGCTTATGAAAAAGATCAGGGCCACGCTTGCCCAGGACCTGCGGCAATTAAGTTCCGCGGACCGTAAAAGCATCCTGGTGGATTTGGCGCTCGCAGGCACCATCAGCACCGGCACCCTCCATGGCCTTGACAGCTTGCTGGCGCGCGCAGTTGCCGCCTACCAGGATGCTGCCGGCCCCCAAAGCGAAAAAATAAAAAACCTGACCAAGGCCAGATATTTTCTCGCTGTTTTTGCGGAAAACGTGCTGCTGGGCTTGCCCTGGCTGCCTGCAGGCCAGACCAAGGCCTATGTCCGGATCATCTTATCCTGGCTGGAAACAGCCCGGCTGCCGGTTTTACAGGAGAAGATCAAGCAGGTGAACATGGATGCTGTCCAGGAACCTGCGCAGGCGCAGGAAATTGCCCGGATTTTGGCGGAAACATTCCAGGGACTGGCGTCTTTTCTGACCGCGGACAAGGCCGGCGCCATCGCAGTCACTGGCGCCAAGGCCGTGATGGCGCCAGTGGCACGGAACAAGGACGGGCGAAAACATGATGCAGCCAAACGCCAGGCAGCAAAATTGTTCAAGGATATCGATGGCAGAGTGAATGCGGAAAGAAGCGCGGCAAAGACCGATGCTGATGCGCGCGAAAATCTGCAGCAGGCCTATGCCGAGGGCATGGCCTATATTATTCGCCGGTTTTCAGGTCCTGCGGCCATCAAGCTGACCATGATGGAAGCCCTGGTCAGCCTGATAGTAGTGGAACAAAAAGGAGTGTTCAGAGGAGTCTGGCCGGTTGCGCTGCAGACCATAGACCGGATCATGGACCAGGCCGGCCACGAGGAACAAGCCCTGTTATCTGTTTATGTGCAGGCCATGCTGCAGGATGTGCTTGATGAAATCAACGACCAGGGACTGGCTGACCAAACCGCCAATTTCATTGTTGAACAATACCAACGTTACGGCGGCCTGTGGGAACTGACCCGCAAACCCATTGTCAATTGGCTTGCGCAAAAAAGAGGATTTACCCAACGCACGGCCGAGCGCATCTATGATTTCGGCCTGGCCTTTATCGTGGAAAACAAGCTCTCCCTGGCCGTGGGGGGTGTTGTCATGGGAGCCGTTGGCCTGGGAGCGGCCCTATGGACCGGCAGCTTTGACTTTTTGCTGGCCAATGGCATCCAGTGGGGCTGGATCCTGTCCTGGGGCGCGGTGTTTTTGCCCATGCATTTTATCACCCGGCAGGGTTGGCGCACGCCGTCCAAGGGCGTCTGGATACCGGCCGTGATCATCACCATCATCAATATATTGCTGGTCTTTACGCCCCTGCCCTGGTGGGGCCTGATGCTGGCGGGCATGGGCGTGCATGCGGCAGTCAACGTGGCGGCCAGTTTGAGGAAGAAAAGAGCGCCAGCCGAGGAAGCGGTGCCGGCCGCGCGCCTGGTCCCGGGCCGGTCAGGAAGCACTGTCGCGCAACGTCTGCCCAATGTGTTTTTACTGAAAAAGATTCCGTGGTTTTTCAAGTTGTGGCTTGGCGTGCGGCGCGGGTGGCTCTTGATTCTATCCGCCGGCTGCATGGCGGCAAGCATTGGGCAAGCCCGGGCCCGGTCGGTTGATCCCAATGCCTTGCACAGCCTGCAAACCATCCGCGACCAGCGCGTGCCCCAAATCGCGGCGGACATTGTCCGCGGCAGCGCCGTGACTTTTGCCGCACTGACCATTCCCCGGGCAGGCATCTGGGCCTGGTGCAAGGGGCAATGCCTCGGGCATTGCCAGGATACAAACACAGAACAAGGCCTGATCTATTTTATTCCCCGCCGCCTGCTGAAAATCTTGGCCAAAGGAGAGCAGGACCAGGCCTTT
>JAFGIQ010000252.1 GCA_016929575.1 candidate division FCPU426 bacterium | reverse complement strand
CGCCTGTGGGCATCAGGAAAAACACGACCTTTGCGATCAGGGCGGTGTCCAAATATCCGATACGGGAATGGGAATTCAACATCAAAGACCAAAACGGGGACGTCGTGCGTTCGTACAGCGGGGAGGATAATCCGCCCAACCAAATCGTCTGGAACGGCAAAGACGACCGCGGTTTGCCGGCTCCGGACGGCAATTTCAGCGCGCAGCTGGTGGTCACGGACTCAAACGCCAAAGTCATAAAGTCAAATTTTGAATCAGTGAAAATTCAGAGCGCGGTGCCGTTGGGCGGAGAAGGCGGACTGGAGCTTGAATAGAGCCGATCGCTTCATTCTGGAGCAAAAATCATTGCCACAAAAAGGGGAAGAACCATGTTGAGCAAAGGAAAGGGTTTGCCTATATTCCTGTTTGGCTTCATGGTTATTGGCCAATGCATTGCACCTGCTTGGGCTGAGGACCTGGAAAAGGAAAAGATGGCCGAGGAGGCCTGGCAGCAGGCGGCTGATTCCATGGTAGTGGACCCGCAAGACCAGGGATTGGCGGGCATGTGGAAGGATTACTGCCAAAAATACGCCAACATGCCCAATGCTTCGCGGGCTTTGTACATGGTGGCAGAGGCCCAGTTTCAACAGCGGTCCTACCAAAAGGCCGAGCAGGCATACGAGGAATTTCTTAAAAAATATCCGAACGAGCCCTTTTCGGACTCGGCTGCGTACCGGGTGGGCGAATGCGCCTACAATCAAAAGGACTATAAGCGGGCGCTTATTTTATGGGACAAGTTGCTGAACAAGTATTCCCGCACTTTTTTAAGGCCCGAGGCGTATTACGGACAGATTTTATGCCACATTGTCAACAAAAAATGGCGCGATGCTTCAGCAACCATAGAGCGCCTGACGCAAAGTTATCCCCATTACCGCAAAGAAATGAAAGTCAAACTGCCCCTGGGATTGGTGTATTACCACAATGCGCAATACAACCAGGCCCTGCAATACTTCCGCAGCGTGGAAGGGGATATGGCGGTTTATTATGTGGGGCGCTGTCTGGAAAATCTGGGGCAGTATTTGCCTGCAGCCGCAAATTACAAAAAAATTGTTGATGAGTTTCCCGATTCCATTTATGTGCTGGACGCCGCCTACAGCAAGGCGGATTCCTATTACAAAGGAAAAAACTACTCCGTGGCGGTCAAGGAATTCCAGTCTTTTTTGCAAAAATATCCCCAATCCCAATACCGGCCCTACGCGCTGTACAAGCTGGCGGTCTGCCTGATCCGCCAGGATGAATTCGGCCCGGCCTTAAAGCAGATGGAAATCCTGCTGTCCGAAACCGGGCGGTCGCCTTTGGGCGCCAATGCGCTTTATCTCAAGGGCGAGTGCCTCCGGCAGCTCAAGCGCTTTGAGGAAGCCATCATCACCTATAATAACGTATACCATGAATATCCGAACACCTATGTTTCAGGCAGCGCCAAGTTTAAAGCCGGCTGGGTCATGCTGCAAAGCGGCCAAACCGCCCAGGCGTTAAAGACCTTTCGGGAATTTTTAACCACCTATCCCATTCATGAGAATGTGCAGCTGGCCACCTATCTCCTTGGCAACAGCTATTTTAAGCAGGAATTGTATGTGCAGGCCATTCCGATTTACCAAAACATTTTGATGAAATACAAATATTCCGATATTTCGGATGCGGCCCTGGCCGCCCTGCAGATGGCGTATTACATCCCCAAACAATACGAGCAGCTGATTTCCACCACGCATTATATTTTAAAGGTGCTGGCAGCCAATTTCCCCCCCTCCAAAAGCACCTGGAGGTCGCTCTCCTATTTTTACCTGGGCGAGGCCTATTATCATATGGGCATGTTTTCCCAGGCGGCCGGACAATATAAAAAGATTGTGGAGAATTTTTCGGATTCTCCCATCCTGCACTGGGCCCAGCTCGGCTTGGCCTACAGTTATTTTGAAGCCGAGCAATACAAGGAATCCTTGCGGGTCGCCAAGAATCTGGAGGAATCCGAGGACGCCGCCCCCAAGCTTAAAACCTACGCGACCTTGATGGGGGCCCATAATTTATTCAACCGGAAAAAGTATGAAGACGCCATTGTCAAATACGAGACTTTTGCCAAGCTGAATCCCCAGATGCCGGAGGCCGGGGATGCATATTTTTACGCGGGCCAGGCCTATTTCCAATTGGAGTATTACGCCAATGCCATTGATTCCTGGCAGCGTGTGGTCCGGCAATATTCGCAAAGCGAGAAGGCGCCGGAAGCCGCCTACAAAATGGCGGACACCTTTTTCAAGGCGCAAAAATACGACGAAGCCATCGCCGCTTATCGATTGCTGGAACAGTGGCCGGAGGAAAAAAATCCCCACCGCAAGGAAGTGCAGCTGCATGTTGCCCAGTGCTATTACAATGCCAAGCAAGACGACATGGCCATTGCGGCGTACAAAAAGTTCATCAATGATTATCCCGACGATCCCAAGGTGAAAGACGCCATGGAGGGAATCCAGCTGAGTTACTACCGCAAGGGGCAGACGGCGGATGCGGTGCCGCAATTGATGCAGTTTGTGACCAATTTTCCGAAAAGCCGGTTGGCCGTGGATGCACTCTACCGCGTGGGCGAGATCTATTACCAGGAAAAGAACATGGAACAGACCATAGCGGCTTTCCAGCAGCTGATCGCCGATTATCCGGAAAGCAGCCTGCTGCCCAATGCCCAGTATTACATCGCCATGTGCAATGAAGGCCTGGGAAACCGGGACCAGGCAATACGCAGTTATCAGGCCTTCATACGCAATTTTCCCACCCATGAACTGGTCATAGACGTCCGCTTCCGGCTGGGAAACGCTTATTTTGCCAAGGAAGAATTGGAGGACGCCATTTTGGCCTATCAAGCCATCGTGGACCTGCATGGGAAATCCGATTATGCGCCCAATGCCCTGTACAACATCGCTTTGTGCTATAAAAAGCTGAAAAAATGGCGTCAGGCCATCGACAGCTATACGCAATTTTATAAAACTTACCCGGATGATCCCAAGGCCAAGGACTCGCTGATGCAGATTGCCAGCACCTATCGCGATGAAAAACGCTTTCCGTCGGCGATAAAAGTCTATGAAGAGATGGCGGGGAAAAAGGAGTATGCCGAGGAAAAGGGCGAAATTTTATACTCCATCGCGGACTCCTACATGCAGATGGAAAACAAGGAGGAGGCGGCCAAAGCTTTTGAACGGATGAGGGATTTGACGCCAAAAGGCGATGTTTATCGCTTGACGGCTTTGGCGAAACTGGGTACTCTTTACGAGGAAATGCAGAAATGGGGCGCGGCCTATGATGTGTATGATGATATGGCCAATTCCGGCGGCAAACCGGAGTGGACCCAGGCCGCCCGCAGCCGCTTGTCCATTCTCAAAATGGAGCATCAGGCGGATATTGACGTCTTCATGAAAGAAAAGGCTTCCGCCGGCAAAGGCGCCAAGAAAAGCGGGCAGGAGAAAAAGGCGCCCGCCGCCAAGAGCCCAAAGAAAAAAACCAAGAAGAAGTAATCTGCGAGGAGGAAAAGATGGAACTTGGAAATCTGGATTTTGTCGAAATCTTTAGAAGCAGTTTTACCCTGATGATCCTGCTGGTCTGCTCCATTTTGGCGGTGGCGTTTATGATTGAGCGTTTTCTTTTTTACCGGCGGGCAAAAGTGGATTCAACGCGTTTTTTGTCCAGGATAAAAATGTCCATGGAAAACGATAATTACCAGGAAGCCATCTCCCTCTGCGAACGCGACCGCAGCCCGGTGGCTGCGGTTTTGCGCGTAGGGCTGCTCAACCGCGAACTGCCCTATCACCAGCTCGACGAACTGATGACAGCCACCCGGGAAGAGGAGCGCGTGAAATTGGAACGCTATTTGGGGGTTTTGGGGACACTGGGGAATTCGTGCCCGTTTATCGGCCTGTTCGGCACCGTGGTGGGCATTATCAAGGCCTTCCATGACCTGGCGGCGTCCGGTTCCGGCGGCCCCACTGTGGTGGCGGCGGGTATTGCCGAGGCTTTGGTGGCCACGGCGGCCGGGTTGGCTGTGGCCATTCCCTGCGTCATGGTGTTCAATTATTTCATGCGCAAGGTCAAAAACATTGCCGTGGAAATGGAAGCGGTGTCTAAAAGATATCTGATTATTCTGACCAGCCGCGACTTGGAAGCCAGCCATGGCCGCAAAAGGGCGTAACCACCGCGCCGCCACGACGACAGGCGGCGGGATGATTTTTTTGGGGGTATGTAAACCATGGGGATGTCGGCAGGCGCAAATGAAGATGCCATAACTGAAATCAATGTAACGCCGTTGGTGGATGTCTGCCTGGTTTTGGTTATTATTTTCATGGTCACGGCGCCCATGGCCATGCAGGCGGGCATTATCGTAGCCAGCAGCAAAGTGGATGCGGCCGAGGGCCAGGTCTCGCAAAACGAATCCGTCTCGGTGCGCATGACTGCGGAAAAAATATATCTCAACGACCGGGTAGTGACCTTGGAGTCCCTGCCGGCCATGATGACCGCCAAATTAAAGGTGAATAAAAAAAAGGTCGTGACCATTACCGCGGATGAGGATGTCAAACACGGCATCATGGTGGCGGTGCTGGACATTGCCAAGCAAAGCGGAGCCGAAGGCTTATCCATCATGCGCAAGCCGGTGATGGGAGAGTTGGGCAAGAAAAAGAAAAAGCGCAGAAGAAGGTAAGGGGGAGAGGCGGATGGGTGCAGCTGCTGGGGAAGAGGGGCCGATCACAGCCATCAATGTGACGCCTTTGGTGGATGTATGCCTGGTCTTGGTCATTATTTTCATGGTCACCGCACCGCTTTTCAGCCAACCGGTCATGAAAGTGGAATTGCCAAAGGCCACCACGGATGAGGGCGAGGCCACGGAGAATATAACCATCACCATCGATCCGGATGATCGCATAGCCGTCAATGCCAAGGAAGTGACCATGGACGAGCTTAAGCCGGAATTGAAAATAAAGCTGGCGGAAAGCGCTGAAAAATATGTCATTATCCGCGCGGATAATCTGACCAATCACGGCGTGGTTTTAAAGGCTCTGGATCTGGCCAAGGAATTGGGGGCCAAAAAACTGGTTTTTGCCACGGAGCACAAGGACTGAGATCATGGCCATACGGGTGATCATTGAAGAGGACGAAAAATTCGCCGGTGATTTTGATTTGCCGGGTTTGAGCAAAGGCGGCTTTCTTTCGCTCTTTCTGCACGCCTCGGTGTTTTTTCTGGTTATCATGGTGACGCACCAAAAGAAAAAAGCGGAAGTCATGCTTACCGAAATCACCCTGGTCGACCAGATCATCCCCGTGCCCGAGGAAGAGGAACCGCCGCCTCTGCCCATGGCGCCGCCGGAACAGAAAAACGTATGGGATTTTTTAAAGCAGGCCATCCCCATCAAGCAAAAACCGGATTTGGCGGCCGATCTGCCCATGGATCTGCCTAAAAAAGACACACAGCCTGAAATGGCGCCCATGCCCGACGCCTTGAAATTGGGGAGTAAAAAGGATCTGGACAAACCCATGATGGATAAACCCCTGGATCTGGTGGGCCGAAAGGCCGTCAATGCGCCTGCGGGCATGAATGTCGACGCATTGCAAATGAACAAGCGCAAGGATTCGCTGGCCCAGACCTCCCAGCTGCCTTCCGGGATCAGCCTGGGCAAGAAGAGCAGTTTTCTGCCGCAGCAGCAAGTGGCGGTGGTCAATACCCAGCAATTTGCCCGCCGCGCCAATTTACAGGCCCGGGGCGGGTCTTTGGCCGATATGCCGACCATTAAAAAGCCGGAGGCAAAGAAAAAAGTGGAATTTGACACTTCCAATTTAAACCTCCAGCGGGAGCAAAACACTTTCCAGATTTTCGGCCCCTTAAAAGACCGCCCGATTATAGAAAAATACCTGCCTCGGTATCCCCGCTGGGCTGAAGAACAGGGTATTGAATGCTCGGTCAGCCTGCACTTTTTTGTTTTGCCGGAAGGCCAGGTGAAGGAAAACCTTTTTGTGGAGCAGTCATCGGGTTATTCGGAAATGGATGGTTTGGCCATGAAAGCCCTGCGGGCCTTTAAATTTGCGCCCCTGGGCGCCGGCAAGCGGCAAGAGGAGCAAGAAGGCGTAATCATATTCTATTTCCGGTTATCGAGGTGAAAAGGATGAGCATACGTTTTGGGAGGTCTTTGCTGATAATGACGCTGGCCTTGACCGTGGGTGCGGCGACGCTGGCGTCTGCCCAGGATGAGGAAAAGGACGAGCTGGCCGGACCGCCGGAAAAAAAAGAAGAGAGCAAGGCAGACAGTCAGGAAGTGGTCATCCGCGGCGTGCAGCGTCTGAAGGTCAAGGTGGAGAAACCGGAACCGGATGTCACTTTTGACGTGGATGAAATCGCAGTGCCTTATGTCGTTACCGAAGACAGCGTGATGGATGTATCACCCACCTCCATGGCCTATCCGGCCGTGTCTGTCCCCGTGGAATTGAATTCAACCCAATCGGCGGCGCCATATATTCAATTGTTCAAACAGCCGCCCGTTTTGACTTTAAATCCGCGCTATAAGGGCAATGTGAACATTGCCAAATGGCGTTTGCGGATTACCGATGGTTTTGGAAACGTGTTCAAGGATTACTCCGGTGAAAGCAACCTGCCCAAGCAGCTGATTTGGGACGGCCGCGGCAAGGACAACAAGGAAATGATGGATGTGGGCACCTCCTATTCCTACATTTTTTCCATTGTGGATGTGGCTTCCAATCCCACCAGCCAAATGGGCAAACCCATTGTTTTAGAGTCGCTGTTGTACGAGGAAAACGGCGAAATTATCGCCAGGCTGGTGGCTGAGGCGATTTTTGAAAAAAAAGGCGTGAAAACAGAGATCAGCCAGAAGGGCAAGCTCTATTTGAAAGAAGTGGCTGATCTGCTGATGTACCGCCAGAGATTTCCGCTGCTGATTGAATCCTATTTCGGCGACGTGGATGAGGCGAGTTATCAGGGCGAAAGAATACAGAAATATTTGGAAGAACTGATGATTCTTCCGGAGAAGAAGATAAAGGTTGTGGCCAGGAAGTCGCGCCTGAAAAAGGTGGTTTTCATCATTAAATGACATTTTTACCTGATGCTGCCGGGTTTTTGGGGTAAAGCCTGGCATGGCAGGAAAAGGAAAGAATATAAGCATCCCGCGGGATTGGTCCCCGGGAATTGATCATAACGTAAAGGGTCTTCGGGGCGGGGCGCAAGTCCCCACCGGCGGTTACAGTCCGCGAGTCCTCGTTTGAAAAGAGGATTGATCCGGTGGAATTCCGGAACCGACCGTTATAGTCGGGAAGGGAGAAGGCCTGGTTTGGGTGTCGTCCAAGCCGTTGTCTGCTCGCCCCGGAACCCTTGGTTTCGGGGTTTTTTTATGCGTGCGGCACCGGATGAAAAATACATGCGCAGGGCGTTGCAGCTGGCTGCAAAAGGGCGGCACCAAACCTGGCCCAATCCCATGGTGGGCGCCGTGGTGGTGAAAGCTGGCGTGATCGTGGGGGAGGGGTGGCATGAAAAATACGGGGGCAGTCATGCTGAAATACATGCTTTACATCACGCCGGTACAAGGGCGGCAGGGGCAACCCTGTATTTAAATCTGGAGCCCTGTGCCCATTACGGCAAAACCCCGCCTTGTGTTGAGGCGGTGATACAATCCGGCATCACGCGCGTGGTGTGCGCCATGAAGGACCCCAATCCCAAGGTCTGCGGCCGGGGGTTCCTCCGTTTGCGCAGCACCGGCATCCGCGTGGAAGCGGGCCTGCTGCAGGCGGAAGCCAGGGAATTGAACAAGGTGTTTATAAAAATTGTGACCACCCCGCATCCTTATGTCATCAACAAAGCGGGCATGTCCCTGGATGGAAAAATAGCCTGCTACAACGGCAGTTCCCGCTGGATTACGGGTTTGCAGGCCAGGGTCTATGCGCACCGTTTGCGCCAGGAAGCGGATGCGGTTTTAGTCGGCGCCGGGACGGTTTTTCGTGATGATCCGCGCCTGAATGTGCGCCTGGTGAAAAACCCGGGCGGATCTCAACCGTGGCGCGTGCTGCTCGAAGGAAAACGGCGGCTGCCTCCCACCCTTAAGATTTTCGCCTCTGCCCGCCGTCAAAAGACTGTGATTGCCACCACCAGGCGCGTTTTTTCCGCAGCCGCCTATCCGGACGGAGTGGAGCATTGGCTGCTCCCGGGCCGCGAAGGCTGTGTGGACATAAACGCCTTGCTGCTGCGGCTCAGGGAGGAGGGGGTTTATTCCCTCCTGGTTGAAGGCGGGGCCGAAGTGCACGCCGCTTTCCTGGGTTTGCACGCTTCCAATCCGGTTTGTTACAGTGATGAAATGCACCTGGTCATGGCCATGAAAATTATCGGCGGGCGTGATGCTCCGGGCGCAATCGGCGGGCAGGGGGCGGGCAGCCCGCAAAAGGCCTTGCTGTTAAAAAGGGTCCGCTGGGCCAAAATGGGGGAAGACCAGCTGCTGGTCTCATACCTCCGGCAGGGGAGGAAATGAATATGTTTACCGGCATGATTGAAAGCACGGGAGAGATCCGTTCCATCCATACGGCCGGGCAGGTGGTTTTTCTGGACATTACCGCGGTGGAATTCCTGCGGTCCGGAATGCCCCGTCAGGGTGATTCCATTGCGGTGAACGGCATTTGCCTGACTGTCACCGGGGCCGGTGGAGACTCTTTCCAGGTCCAGGCTGTCTTGGAAACCGCAACCACAACCACGCTTTCATCATGGCAGATAGGGCGTCCGGTCAATCTGGAGCGGTCATTGACCCCTTTGAGCCGTTTGGACGGGCACTTGGTGACCGGGCACGTGGACGGAGTGGCAGAGGTGGAATCCGTGCAATCCGAGGGCATGGGCCTAAAGGTGCGGTTGAGGATTTCCGAAAAATTGCACCGCTACATAGCCCGCAAAGGATCCGTGGCTTTGGATGGCGTCAGCCTGACCGTGGCCGATAGTATGGCCCCGGAAAATTTTACCGTGGTTTTGATACCCCATACCATGGGCAAGACCATCCTGCAAGGCGTCACAGCCGGGCAAACGGTGAATGTGGAAGTGGATATTATCGCCAAGTATCTGGAGCGATTGTTGCGCCGGACGGGCGCGGACAGGCAGGATGAGGGATTGACTCTGGAAAAACTTAGAAACGCAGATTTTGCAGATTAAATAAGACGGATTACGCAGACAGGATAAAATATTTGCGGACACCAAACAAGGATGGGTAAGGCGGAAAACAATTGTAGAGGGAGACGTGATGAACAGGATTGAGGAAGCCCTGAAAGACATTCGTCAGGGCCGGATGCTTGTAGTAGTCGATGATGAAGCACGGGAAAACGAGGGTGACCTGGTGATGGCTGCTGAAAAAGTAACACCCCATGCTGTCAATTTTATGGCCCGATATGGAAGGGGGCTGATCTGCGTGCCCATGCCGGGCGCAAGGCTGGATGCCCTGTATTTGGGGAACATGGTGAATGAAAACACCGAGAGTCTGCGCACGGCTTTTACCGTTTCAGTCGATGCCAGGCAGGGCGTTACCACCGGCATATCCGCACACGACCGGGCGCATACAGTGAAGATCCTGGTCAATGACAAAAGCCGGCCGCAGGACCTGGTGAAACCAGGACACATCTTCCCTTTGCGGGCCCGGGAGGGCGGGGTGTTGGTGCGCGCCGGGCATACGGAAGCTGCAATTGACTTGGCCCGCCTGGCGGGCTTGACCCCCGCCGGCGTAATATGCGAAATCATGCATGATGACGGAACCATGGCCCGGATGCCGGAGTTGAAGCGATTCGCCAAACGCCATGGGTTGAAAATAATAACCATCGCTGATCTTATAAGATTCAGGCGTCAAAAGGAGAAATTGATAGAAAGAGTGGCGCAAACCAATATTCAAACCCGCTGGGGTGCATTCCGGCTGCTTGCCTACGAATCGACCGACGAGCACGGGCCTCATCTGGCCTTGATAAAAGGGGAACCAAAAAGGGAGGTCAAAGGGAAAATCCCGCTGGTACGGGTGCATTCCGAATGCCTGACCGGGGATGTTTTTGGGTCTTTGCGCTGTGATTGCGGCGAGCAGCTGCATCTGGCTTTGCAGATGATTGAAAAGCATGGATTGGGTGTATTGCTGTACATGCGCCAGGAAGGCAGGGGCATAGGACTGGTTAATAAATTAAAGGCCTACCATTTACAGCAGCAAAGCGGGCTGGACACGGTGGAAGCAAATGAAAGACTGGGTTTTGCTCCGGATTTAAGGGATTATGGGACCGGCGCCCAAATATTGGCTGACTTGGGGCTGAAAAGGATTGCGCTTTTAACCAATAATCCGAGGAAAATAGTGGGGCTGGAGGGATATGGCTTGCAAATTGCCAAAAGGGTTCCTCTTCAAGTAAAGTATTCGAAATATAACATTAAATATATTAAAACCAAAATAAATAAACTGGGGCATATTCTTAAAATTTAAATCAGGTTTGCATAAAGCCGCATTTGGATAGGCGGCCTTGACAGCGATATGAAAACGTTTTTTGGAGATTAAAATATTTACCGGCCGCCATGAGGTGGGCGGCCGCCGTCTCATCCCCATTCCAAACAGACGTTAAGGCAGACGGCTAATAAACCTTTTTCAGAGGTTTAACTATGTAGAATGCCATAGGTGTCCAAATTGGGATTGGGAAATACGCGATAACCATTGGTAAATTGGCGCCAACAGGCAACCAGACTGCCGGATAGATTATTCGGAAGAAAAAAGACGCCTCCGGCGGTATTCGCGCAATTTGGACTGCAATGATAAAATGATTAAAAAAATAGAAATAAAAGGAATAAAAAAACAATTTTAAAGGAGGGTGGAAATGAAAATATTTGAGGGAAAGTTGATTGTCGAGAAGAAGAAGTTCTTTATTGTTATCAGCCGCTTTAATGACTTTATTTCAAAAAAGCTGCTTGAAGGCGCCAGGGATGCCTTGCTCAGACACGGAGCCAGGGAAGAGGATGTGGAATTGGCCTGGGTGCCCGGCGCATTTGAACTGCCCTACGTGGCCAAGAAAGCGGCGGAATCAGGAAAATATGATGCTGTTATTTGCCTGGGTACTGTCATCCGGGGAAATACGCCGCATTTTAATTATATTGCTTCCGAAGTGGCCAAAGGGGTGGCACAAAGCGCCTTGGCTACAAATGTGCCGGTTATTTTCGGTGTTTTGACCACTGATACCATTGAGCAGGCAGTGGAGCGCGCTGGGACCAAATCCGGGAACAAGGGATTTGACGCTGCGCTGTCAGCCATAGAAATGGTAAATCTCTACCAGGAGCTGGGAAAGGCATAATATGGGCAGGCGTCGGCAGTCACGGGAAATTGCTTTTAAAATGCTATTTCAAATTGATGTGGGCAAACTGGATGCCAAAGAAGTGGTGCCCTATTTTTTGAATATACAAAAAGCCTCTGCTGAAGTCCTGCAATATGCAGAGAGACTGGCACGCGGCACCATGGATGAAATATACCGCATCGACAAAATCATCAAAGAAAAAGCCCATCATTGGGAATTGAAACGCATAGTCAATGTGGATAGGAACATATTACGCCTGGCGGTATATGAGTTGATGTATTGCCAGGAAGTGCCTAAAAACGTTGTCATTAATGAGGCGATCGAGTTGGCCAAAAAATACAGCACCATGGAATCCGGCGGTTTTATCAACGGTATTTTGGATCAGATCGAATGTACACAGCCTTAAATCCGCTTGACACACAAGGGGAGTAGAAGTATATTTTAATTCATACAATCGGACAAGGATAGACCAAGCAGAAGCATCCGCTTCTCGCCCGGCGACGCCGCGAAGCTGTCAGTCCGGGTATATGACCAGGTTTAAGGCAGAGGGTGAAAATCCCAAGCGGATGAGTTGCATCATCCGCTTTTTTATTTTCCAATTAAACGGAGGTGAGATTATTCCAGAACAAAGAATCAACGACGAGATTAAAGCCCGTGAAGTGAGGGTTGTCAACAGCACGGGCGAACAACTGGGCGTCATGCCTTTGGTGGAAGCATTAAAGCTGGCAGAGGAGCAGGATCAGGATTTGGTGGAGGTTTCACCAGAGGCCAAACCGCCGGTATGCAAAATTTTCAATTATGGAAAGTACAAGTTTGAGCAAAGTAAAAAGGAGAAAGAGGCCCGAAAACGCCAACATACCATACTGATCAAGGAGATCAAATTCCGCCCCAAGATTGATTCGCATGATTACGAGACCAAAAAGGGCCATGTCCTGCGCTTCATCGAGGACGGCAACAAGGTGAAAGTGACGATCATGTACCGCGGACGGGAAATGGATCATGTGGAATTGGGCAGGAAGATTCTGGACCGGCTGGTCAAGGATCTTGATGACAAAGTGACGGTGGAGTCAATGCCGCGTGTGGATGGACGCAACATGGTCATGATGGTCGGGCCCAAACGAAGCGAACCTGCTGCCGGCAAAGGCGAAAAGAAAACATAAGGTTTGTCCGCCCAACGGCATTCTGGATGAAAAAATGAAAATCAACGCGTGAGTTAAGACGCATGCCCTCTGGATGCGGCGGCTGTCATTTTTTGCCATCCGCACCGGCTATGCGTGCACAGGGCCCGGCGGGAAGAGCGTATGCTGCCCGATGTGGTCTGACGGCGTTCTCCTGAGGGCGACTGCAGGAAGTCCCCGGTTTTACATGCCTCCTTGCCAACACTGCCAATTCTTGTTCAGGGAATGCTCCGGAGATAGTTGTGTTAGGGGGGGGATGATGGCCCGGCCTCCGGCGGGAGAGGCAATGGTTGCTTGCTAGCCCGCGCTTCGGTGCGGGAATGATTTTACGAAACATACCAGGATAAAAGGTATGGTGTTTGAACAGGAAAGGAGAGGGGAAATGCCAAAATTGAAGACCAAAAAAAAGGCCGCCAAACGTTTCCGCATCACCAAGACCGGAAAGGTCATGGCCAAAGCAACAGGACGAAGGCATCTGTTGTGCGACAAATCTTCCAAAAAACTGCGGCAGATGCGCCGTTCACTGGAAATCAAAGGCAGTATGGGCAGCAACGTTAAAAGCGTTTTGCCTTACAGCTAGGGGGTATTGTCATTGTTTGTTTTCACGGCTTTATCATCACGGCTTTTTTATCCCGGACCTGTCCGGCGTATGCCGGATGCCGGAATGACGATGAAAACAAGCACAGTTTTATGGTGATGTGTGTGTTTTTCACTGCGCCACCGCCCCGCCAGAAGGGGATTGTCATTTTTATCCGAGTGAAGGAGGTTTTACGCAAATGCCGAGAGTAAAAGGAGGCGTGACCACACGCGCCCGGAAGAAGAAAGTGTTCAAACGCACCAAGGGATATTGGGGGAATAAAAAAAATCAATTCCGGCAGGCTACCGAACAGGTGAGACGCAGCCTCCGTTATGCCACCCGCGACCGGAAGACCAAAAAGCGGGAATTCCGGGGCTTGTGGATTGCAAGGATCAATGCCGCCGCCCGCGGCAATGGTTTGTCCTATTCCCAGTTCATCAAGGGCCTTAAAACGGCGGCTGTCATCATTGACCGCAAGGTGCTGGCGGAGATTGCGATCAACGACGCCAAGGCTTTTACGGAAATCGCCGCCATTGCCAAACAGGCCTTGGCTGCCTGAGGAGCTGAACGTTTTTGTCTTCTTTAACCGCTGTTTCAAAAAAACGCTTTGGCTGGATCCGAGCCTTACACCACAAAAAAGAGCGCGCGGCTTCCGGCCTGACTCTGCTGGAGGGGGAGCGACTGGTGGTGGAGGCCCTGCGGGGCGGTATCGCCATCGAGACCGTGGTGGGAACCGAGGATTTCTGGTCCCGCCGTTTTGATTTGGTCCATCAGTTTGCCTCGGCCGGCATATCCCTGCACAAGGTTTCTGTGCAGCAGATGGACATGCTTGCCACAACCGAGCATACGGCGGGCGTATTGGCCGTGGTGGCCCGACCCGCCTGGCCGGCGGAGACTGTCTGGCAGAAGGCGGAAAGCAGTGATTTTTTTGGATTGTTGGCAGTGGGCATACAGGATCCGGGAAACCTGGGTACACTGGTCCGGACCATGGCGGCCGCCGGCGGTTCTGCGGTTTTTGTAAGCCGCGGCAGCACGGAAATAGGCTCGCCGAGGATTTTACGCGCCTCGGCGGGTTCGGTGTATACACTGCCGGTTTTGGAAAATAGTGACTCCCTGGAAACACTGGGGCGCTTGCATGAGCAGGGAATCTCTTCGTTGGCGGCACTGCCCCGGAAGGGCAGGCCCTATACGGCCCTGGATCTGACCAAACCAACAGTGCTGGTGTTGGGAGGGGAAGGCGGAGGCATGCCGGAAGCGGTTACCGCTGCTTGCACCCAGAGCATCCACATACCCATGCCAGGCCAGGTCGAATCCCTGAATGTGGCCGCAGCCGGAGCCGTGGTCATCTATGAAGCCTTGCGCCAAAAACGCTTGGCCAATGCGCTGACGCGGAGGAGGAATCCGTGAAAGAACAGCTTCAGGCACTTTATCTTGAAAACAGCGAAGCGGTCCAGCAGACCGGGGACATCCAGGAATTGGAAGAGATCCGCATCCGGGTCCTTGGCCGCAAGGGAAAGCTTACCCAGGTTTTGCATGGTTTGAAGGATTTGCCGGCGGAGGAGAGGCGCTCCGTGGGGCAAACAGCCAATGACATCAAGGACAAACTGACGCAGGCCATTGAACAGCGCCGGCAGGAACTGAAAAAATCCTCCTGGGCGGAGGATTCCTCCCTGAAGCCTGATCCCACCCTGCCAGGAAGGCCGGCGGAGCTGGGCGGGCAGCATATTTTAAACCGCACCCTGTATGAAATCGAGGATATATTCCGCACCATGGGTTTTGCCGTGGCCGAAGGCCCGGAAGTGGAAACGGATTATTATAATTTTGAAGCCATGAACTTTCCGCCGGACCATCCTTCCCGGGACATGCATGACACCCTGTTTATTTCCGACCGGGTGTTGCTGCGCACCCACACCTCGCCCGTACAGGTCCGCTACATGGAAAAACAAAAACCGCCCATCCGCGCCATTATGCCCGGCAAGACCTACCGTTGTGACGACGACGCCACCCATTCGCCGATGTTTCATCAGGTGGAGGGGCTCATGATCGACCACGGTGTTTCTTTTGCAGGCCTCAAGGCCGTGCTGACGCTGTTT
>JAFGIQ010000251.1 GCA_016929575.1 candidate division FCPU426 bacterium | reverse complement strand
GAGTAATCTTGGTGGAGTGGCTATTACTGCAGGAAAAGTCCGGGACCGGGAGCAGGTCATGGCAACAGCTGAAAACCGCCTGGGAGACAAGCAGCCACTCTTCGTGGTACAACCGCATCCCGGCGATTTTTGCGTTTCTGGAACAGCGCGGACTAGGGCGGGAGCTGATCTGGGCCGGGGAGGCGGAACCTGTCCTGGCACCGGATGACAGGGCCTGGCTCAACAAAAGGGTCCGGTGGATACAAAGCAGGCGGGCATCAGAAGGGGGGGTGTAACCATGAAACTCGAAAAAACGCGGCGGGAGATCGACCGCCTTGATGCACAGATCGTATCTTTGCTCAACCAACGGGCCATGCTGGCCGTGGAGATATCCCATCAGAAGCGCCGTTCCAACCTGCCTGTTTTCGCGCCGGACCGTGAAAGCAAGCTTTTGCGGCGTTTGAAAAAACTGGGCGGGGAAGGCCCGCTCTCGCAGCAGGCGCTGCAATCCATTTATCGCGAAATTATTTCCGCCTCCATTGCCCTGCAGGAACTGCAAACCATCGCTTTTTTCGGCCCGGAAGCCACCTTCACCCACCAGGCGGCGCAGGAACAATTCGGATCCTCGGCCATTTACCTGCCGGTCCGCGGCATTGCGGATGTTTTCCGGGAAGTGGAGCGGGGGCGTGCGGATTATGGCGTGGTTCCGATCGAGAATTCCACGGAAGGCGTGGTCAATCATACGCTGGATAATTTCACGGAAAGCGAAGTGAAGATTTGCGCCGAAATTTCCCTGCGCGTTTCGCAAAACCTGTTGTCCCGTGAATCCCGCCTCCCGGCGGTGAAGAAAATTTACACGCATCCCCAGCCCTGGGGGCAGTGCCGGCTGTGGCTTGACGGCAACCTGCCGGATGCGGAGATCTGCGAAGTTTCCTCGACCGCCAAAGCCGCGCAACTGGCCGCCAGGCAGAAAGGCACCGCCGCCCTGGCCTCGCGGCTGGCGGCCAAACTGCACGGGTTGCATATACTGGCCAGGGATATCCAGGACAACCGCAACAACCGCACCCGCTTCCTGATTTTGGGGCGGCATATGCCCGGTCCGACCGGAAACGACAAAACCTCGCTGATGCTGGCCATCAAGGACAGCGTAGGCGCCTTGCATCGGATTTTGAAACCTTTCGCCCGTTATGGCGTGAATCTGACAAGCATAGAATCCCGCCCTTCGCGGCAGGGTGTCTGGAATTACATTTTTTTCATTGATTGCCTGGGGCACATCGACGAACCGAAATTGAAAAAGGCCATGGCCGCCTTGAAACCATTGACTTCCAGCCTGAAAGTCCTGGGCTCGTATCCGCGGGGGGAATAAAAAGATGAAAAAAAATCCCCTGTTGCCGCGTGAATGCGTGCTGGGCATCGAGCCTTATCAGCCGGGGAAACCCGTGGAAGAAGTAAAACGCGAACTGGGCGTGGCCCGCGCCATCAAGCTGGCCAGCAATGAAAACCCCTACGGCCCGTCCCCCCGCGTGCGCGCGGCTTTGCGCCGGGAGATCGGCCGGGTGCATATCTATCCGGACAGCGCCTGTTTTACACTCACCCGGGATTTGGCCCGATACCTCCAGTGCCGCGAGGAGGAAATCATCATCGGCAACGGATCCAATGAATTGCTGGTGTTGTTGGGGATGGCATATCTCGGGCCGGAGGACGAGGTGTTGACCTCGCAGATGACTTTTGTGGTCTATGAGACCGTGGCCCGCTTGATGAACGCAAAACTGGTGGCCACCCCGCCGCGGGATTACAGCTATGATCTGGAGGCCATGGCCCGGAAGATTTCACCCCGCACGCGCCTGGTCTTCATTTCCAACCCCAACAATCCCACTGGAACCGTCGTGGACCCGCATGCCTTGAAGCGGTTTTTAGACAGGATTCCGCCGGCCTGCCTGGCGGTGCTGGATGAAGCGTATTACGAGTATGCGGATGATTCCCGCATGGGGCCCACAGTGCAGTGGGTGCGCGAGCGCCAAAACCTGGTCGTGTTGCGCACTTTTTCCAAAGCCTATGCCCTGGCAGGATTGCGCGTGGGCTACGGCATCATGCCGCCGGAGGTCAAATCCATCCTGGACCGGATACGGCCTCCGTTTAATGTCAACAGCCTGGCCCAGGTGGCAGCCATCGCCGCCCTGGCCGACCAGCCCTATATGCGGCAATGCGTGGAAAAAACCAGGACCGAACGCAAACGCGTGGGCGACGCCTTGACCGCCATGGGTTTCAAGGCGGTGCCTTCGCAGGCAAATTTCCTTTTCCTGCAAGGGCGGCGGGCGGAAAGCCGCGCCTGCGCCCAGGCGCTCATGAAAGCGGGCGTGATCGTCCGTCCTTTTCCAGGGCCGTACTTGCGCATGACGTTGGGATTGGAAGCGGAAAACAACAAATGCCTGAGGGCCATGCGCGCTTTTGCATAGCCGCACCACTAGGAGGTGGATGAATCATGATCATTGTTATGCGCAAAGAGGCGACGGAGGCGCAAATCAATCATCTGGTGGAAAAACTCAAGGAAAAGGGCTTGACCGCCCATATTTCCCGCGGGACCGAACGCACCATCGTGGGGGCGATAGGGGATGAGCGCGTCTTGCAGGCTGTTCCCTTGGAAGCGTTTCCAGGGGTGGAAAAGTCCGTGCAGATCCTGCAGCCTTTCAAACTGGTGTCGCGGGAGTTTAAACCCGAGCCTTCGGTGGTCTCCGTGGGACCAGTGAAAATTGGCGGCGGCCACTTCGGCCTGCTGGCCGGCCCCTGTTCGGTGGAGGATTGGGAAAGCCTGCGCGAAACAGCACTGAAAATCAAAGCCTCGGGAGCCAACCTTCTCCGCGGCGGCGCTTTTAAACCCCGGACCAGTCCGTATGCCTTTCAAGGATTGGGCGAGGAAGGGTTGAAGCTGCTGGCCCGCGCCCGCGAGGAAACAGGATTGCCGGTTGTGACCGAAGTCATGAATGTCAATCAGGTGGAGTTGGTGAGCCGGTATGCGGATATGCTCCAGATTGGAGCCCGCAATATGCAAAACTTCGACCTGCTCAAGGCCGTCGGCCAGGGCACGAAACCGGTGCTTTTAAAGCGCGGCCTTTCCGCCACCATCAAGGAATGGCTGATGTCGGCGGAGTATATACTCTCGCAGGGAAATTACGATGTCGTCTTGTGCGAGCGCGGCATCCGGACTTTTGAAACCTATACGCGCAACACCTTGGATCTGGCTGCGGTGCCGGCCGCCAAGGAGCTGTCGCATTTGCCGGTGGTGGTGGATCCGTCGCATGCCACCGGACGCCGCAGTCTGGTGGGGGTGATGGCCCGGGCGGCGGTGGCAGCCGGCGCGGACGGAATCAGCATAGAAGTACATCCCCATCCCGAAGACGCACTCTCCGACGGGGACCAGTCCTTGTTGCCTGAAGAATTCGACCAAACAGTAAAGGCATTGGAACCCCTCTTGCGGATAGAGGGTAAAAAGTGGTAAGTTGGGGCCATGCGTGCAACGGAGGAAACACCATTTCAATAAGCGGCGGATTTCATTGCAGTTCTATATAAAAAAAAGGTCGGCATATGCAGGATAAAAAGACACATTTTAAGAAAATTGTCATTGCCGGTGTGGGTTTGATGGGAGGGTCCTTGGGCCTGGCTGTTAAAAAGGCCGGGCTGGCGGACTCGGTCTGGGGCTGGGCCCGCCGGCCGGTGACCCTGAAACAGGCCAAACGCATCCGCTGCATTGATCAGGGTTCGTTGTCGCCGGCTGCGGCCGCTGGCGCGGATCTGGTGGTGCTGGCCGGACCTGTTTGTTCCACGTCCGGCATGCTTAAAAGCATGCTGCCTTATCTTGCACCCGGGTGCCTGATAACCGATCTGGGCAGCACTAAAAAGCAGGTGCTCGCGGATGTCGCCGCCGTGTTTCAGCAATCGGGAAAAAAGCGCCTATGGCCTTTTTTTATCGGCTCCCACCCCATGGCCGGGTCGGAAAAAGCCGGAGTGCTGGCATCGCGTTCAGATCTTTATCAAGATTCTTTATGCATACTGGTGAAAACCAAAAAAACCGATTCCGCGGCCCTGAGGCGACTGAAATATTTTTGGCAGGCCGTCGGCTGCCGCCGGGTGTCTTTGCTGTCATCTGAAATTCATGACCGCCTGACAGCCGCGGTGTCCCACCTGCCCCACATCGCGGCGGTGTGCCTGGTAAACCGGCTGGCGGCCGACGCCAGGCGGGATCCGCGTTTGCTGGATGCGGTTTCATCAGGTTTCAGGGATACCACCCGGATTGCAGCCGGTCCGCCGGTCATGTGGCTGGACATCCTGCTCACCAATCGGCAGGCGCTTATCAAGGCGCTGACGCGTCTGCAAAGAGAGTTGTCCGGTGTCCGTACAATGCTGGCCAGCGGGAATGCGCGGGGTTTGTATCGCCTGCTGGAGCAGGCCAGCGAATTCCGCCAAAAGCTGGAGATCTTGCTGCCCAAGTAAATGATGCACATGTCACGCCCCGGCGGGGAACGGGCGGATAGTATACATGGGAGATAAAAGTGAATACTATTAAAATTGATCCGGTGAAAAAGATAGAAGGAACACTGGCTGTGCCCGGCGACAAATCCATCTCCCACCGCGCAGCCATCCTGGGCACCCTGGCTGCCGGTGAAACACACGTCGCCAATTTTTTAACCGCAGCAGACTGTATGAATACGGTACATGCTTGCCGCCAGCTGGGCGCGGATATCGAACAAGCGGGCACCAGCCTGAGGATCAGGGGATGCGGGGGATTGGGCCTGAAAAAACCCTCCCGCATCATTGATTGCGGGAATTCCGGCACCGGTGTCAGGCTGTTGGCCGGGGTGCTGGCCGGGCAGGCTTTTTCCTCTGTTTTAACCGGTGATGACCAGGTCCGGCGGCGACCCATGCGCCGGATTGTTGAGCCTTTGGAACTCATGGGGGCGACAATAAAAAGCCGGCCCGGATATCTTTGCCCCTTGGAAATACAAGGCCGTCCCTTGCATGCCGTCCATTACCAGGTGCCCGTGGCCAGCGCGCAGGTAAAATCCTGTTTGCTTTTGGCGGGGCTTTTTGCCGAGGGGAAGACCCACATTACCCTTCCCAGCCTGTCGCGTGACCATACGGAACGAATGCTTGCCTATTTTGGAGCCGATATTTCACGACCCGGCAACAGCACACCCATGGAAGCACATTGGGCTGCCACTGCCAAAGAAGAGGTGGCGGTTCAGGGGCGGACACCCTTGCAAGGCCGGAAAGTGGAGGTGCCGGCGGATATTTCTTCGGCGGCTTTTTTCATGGTGGCGGCAGCCGTGCTGCCCGGCTCGTATTTAAGGCTGGCCAACGTCGGCATCAATCCCACCCGTACGGGGGTGGTGGAAGTGTTGCAGCGCATGGGCGCAGACATTGTCTTTGGCCCCACGCGCATGTATTCCGGGGAACCGGTGGCGGACATCATCGTCAAAGGCACGCGTTCCCTCAGAGGGCGCCCCATCTGCGGAGAAGATCTTATTCCACGCCTGATCGACGAACTTCCGATTTTGGCCGTCGCGGCCGCTGCTGCGGAGGGGGAGACGGTGATTGAAGATGCGGCTGAATTGCGCGTCAAAGAAACGGACCGGATCGGCGCATTGGCCGAGGAACTGCGGAAAATCGGGATTGAGGTTGAAGAGCGTCCTGACGGCATGGTGATCCAGGGCGGCGAGATCCGGGGCGGCCAAGCGGATTCCCACGGAGACCACCGCCTGGCCATGAGTCTGGCCATCGCCGGTTTGTTTTCCGAGGACGGGGTGGAGATTTTGCATGCGGATTGCGTCAAGACGTCTTTCCCCGGTTTCTGGGAATGTTTGCAGAGCGTTAGCGCATGACCAAACGGCACAAACCCATTTTGGCCATCGACGGCCCGGCCGGCGCCGGCAAGAGCACTGTCGCCAAAAAACTGGCGCAAGCCCTCTCCTATCTGTATATCGACACCGGAGCCATGTATCGTGCGGTCACCCTCAAGGCCATGCGCCAGGGGGTGGATCTCAAGGACCAGTCGGCGGTGGAGGCGGCAGCGCGGAATGCCAGACTGGAATTTGTCCCGGGCAAGACAGGGATTATCCTGCTGGACGGCGAGGATGTTTCCGAGGCCATACGCACCCCCGAAGTCTCCCGCAATGTATCCGCCTATGTGGCCAACTATCCGGGAGTAAGAAAAGTGCTGGTGGCTGCCCAGCAACGCATGGGGGCTTTAGGCGGAGTGGTCATGGAGGGCAGGGACATTACCACGGTTGTTTTCCCGGATGCGGAGTTGAAAATATATCTGGACGCAGCCCAGGAGGTGCGGGCGCAAAGGCGCCATGCGGAGCTCGAAGCCAAAGGGCAGGAACAGCGGTACGGGGATTTGCTGGCGGATCTGCAGCGGCGCGACCAGGAGGACTTGTGCCGTCCGGGCGGCGCCCTGCGGCGCACCAACGATGCGGTGGTCATTGATGCGACGCATTTGCGCGTGGAAGAAGTGGTTGATCGGATTATCTCCCTGGCCCGGGAGAAAGAGGGCTGCGCATGAACGTGCACTATCTGCTGGGATTTCTTTTTTCCTTCTCTTTTTTGCGCACCATGAACCGTTTGCAGGTATTTGAACGGCAAAGGCTTCCCCGCCGGGGCGGATTGATCATTGCCAGCAATCACGCCAGCCACTTGGATTCCATGGTAGTGGGCAGCGCGACCTATCCGCTGGAACTGCATTTCATGGCCAGATCCACCTTGTTTCGACCCTTCTGGTTTGCCTGGATGCTTAAAAAAGTCAATGCGCATCCGATCGAACGCGGCAAGGGGCCGGACCAGAATTGGGGGAGCTTTATCCAGCTGATCCAATCCGGCCAAGCCCTGCTAATTTTTCCTGAGGGAACACGCACCCTAAACGGCGAACTGCAGCGGGGGAAATCCGGTTTTGGGCGCATGGTACATATGAGCCAGGCCCCGGTTTACCCGGCTTATGTGGATGGATCTTTCAAGGCTTGGCCCAAAGGCGGGCGGTACAGACCCTCGGCGATCAGGATAATTTTTGGGAACGCCATTCCCATGGCTGACTTGCTCTCGCAACCGGACAAAAAGCTGGTTTTAAGGGAGATCTCGGACCGGGCCATGCAGGCGATCGCGGAGCTGAAGGCTGAACTCAACGGCAAAACCAGTTTGCCATAAAACGCTTGATTTATAATGGTTTTCTAAAAAAGAGGTTTTATTATGAAAATCACCCTGGCCAAAAAAGCAGGCCATTGCTTTGGGGTCAAAGCTGCGATTAAAAAGGCTTTTGAAATTGTGAAAACAACAAAGCGAAGCATATTTACACTGGGACCGATTATCCACAACCCGCAAGTAGTGGAAATGCTTGAAAAAAGGGGCGTTGTCTCTGTTAATAGCTTGAGCCAAATTGACAAGGGTGTTATAATCGTACGTTCTCATGGCGTTCCGCCGCAATTGATAGATGAGGCCAGAGCCAGAGGCTTGCGTGTGGTGGACGCAACCTGTCCGTTTGTGAAAAGGGCTCAAAATTTGGCCCGCGAACTGGTAGAACAAAAATATGAATTGGTTATTCTGGGGGATGCCGCCCATCCGGAGGTGGGGGGCATTGTTGGTACGGTGAATGGCGCTGCGCACGTTGTCAGCGATGCCGATGATGTTAAAAAATTGCCGGATAAAAAACGATACGGTTTGATCGTCCAAACCACGCAGAGTCTGGAAAACTTGCAACAGGTTACCAGCGCCCTGTTGACCAAAACCGTGGTTTTAAAGGTGATTAACACCATTTGTAATGCCACGACGGAATTGCAAAAAGAAACCCGCCGTCTGGCCGGGCAGGTGGATGCCATGCTGGTGGTGGGAGGGCGCAATAGCGCGAATACAAGCCGTTTGGCGGTCATCAGCCGGGAAGCCGGCGTGCCGACGTATCACATTGAAACTGCGGATGAAATTGACAATGCATTGTTGCAAGGAGTATTGCATGTGGGGGTAACAGCCGGGACCTCCACCCCGGATTGGATCATCAATCAGGTGATGGAACGGTTGCGTTTGATCAATAACACAACAAAAGAAAGTGCTGGAGAGCACGGAGGCATTAATGATGGTGGAAGAAAAACAAAACCCAGAAACGGGCGGGGCGGAAAAGCAGGCATTCCCGGAGGACAAGGCAATAGGGGCCGGCACTCCTCTGCACGACAATGAGGAGACCCATAGTCCCCTCTACATCCCTGGCAATACAATGAACCCCGTGGTCGGCATCGGTC
>JAFGIQ010000250.1 GCA_016929575.1 candidate division FCPU426 bacterium | reverse complement strand
ACCAGCAATGCCATTAAAGCCAAGGCATGATCGCCGTCCAAAACGCGGCCAAAATCATCGGCAATGAATATCTTTTGGGCCGCCGCATCCATCATCACTCCCAGGTTGGCCTTGAGGGTGCCTACGATTTCACCCATCCGCTTGAATGATTGTTCCAATTCCTCGGGTGCGCGCGTCAGGCGCGTGCCGTCGGCATACGAATTGAGCGCCACCACCTCACACTGCAGATCGCCTAAAACCTGGGGGAAAATGCCGACCGCGCTGCCCCAGGCGTAGTCAATGACAATTTTAAATTTGCCCTTGCGAATCCGTTCATGATCCAGGGCGCGCACAAACCCTTCCTGATAGTACTCCAAGGCCCGGGTGGGAAACATGATTTCGCCGGCATTTTCCATCTCCGCGCGCGGAAAATCCTCCCGAAAAAAAAGGTTTTCAATGCCTTTTTCCTGGGCGCTGGATAATTCCGTGCCGTGCCCGTCAAAAAATTTTATATCCATGAGTTTTTCATTATACGGCGATTTGCGCACATGAAAGCCCCCGGCCACCTTCAAGGCGCGAATGGAATACCGCGCCACGGGTATCGGCAAGACCCGCAAATCATACACATTCACACCGACGGAAGCCAAACCGGTCATAATGGCGCGATCGATGATGCGCGAGCTTTTGTGGTTGTCGCGGCTGGAAATGACAAAATCCCCTTTTTTCAAGGAAGCGCCGTAGGCTGCGCCCAACTTGGCGGCAAATTCGGGCGTTATCTCGATATTGCCGAGGCCCGAAACGCCGTAGGCGTCGAAAAGCTGTTTTGACCAGCGTTCCCCCCAGATCAGGGAGGTGGAAAGGGTCGTCCCGTCCTCGATGATTTTATACGGCCACACTTTGACTTCAGCCTTGACCGTTGCGTCCTCTCCGATGGTGCAGTGATCCGCCACCACCGCACCCACCCCGATGTAGGCCCGCGCGCCGATGCGGCAGTCGTTGCCGATGGTCACCTCTTTTAAATTGGCGTCGTTGCCGATCGAAACACTGTCCCAGATAACGGAACCAATGATTTTGGAACTCTCGCCGATCCGGCAGGCGCGGCCCACGACGGAGTTGCTGATGCGCACGTGCGGGCCAATCCAGCAATGATCGCCTAAAATGACCCCTTCTTCCAGCATGGCCGTTTTGTCAATGAAACAGCCTTCG
Source organism: candidate division FCPU426 bacterium (assembly GCA_016929575.1). Taxonomy (GTDB): domain Bacteria; phylum Oederibacteriota; class JAAXVQ01; order JAAXVQ01; family JAUVAV01; genus JAFGIQ01. The sequence goes on along the minus strand of JAFGIQ010000250.1, from coordinate 4,966 downwards.
CCGATCCAGTTGCCGTTTTGCCTGCCGCCGGTTCCGGGATCAGCCAGTTCCGGGCCGATGCGTTTGGCGTCATAATGGGCCATGCGGTATTCCGATAAATTGCCCACATCCTTCCAATAGGCGCCTTCCGCAATATACCCGTATAATGGCGCCTTGTCTGACAATAGTTCCGGAAAAAGCTGCTTGGAAAAATCATAATCCTGGTCCGCCGGAATCCTTGCCAACACCTGCGGTTCAAGAATATAAATGCCGGTGTTGATGGTGTCTGAAAACACCTCGCCCCAGCTGGGTTTTTCCAGAAACCGCGCTATCTTGCCATCCTCGCGCGCAATGACCACGCCATAGGCCAGCGGATTTTCCACGCGTGTCAGGACAATGGTTGTCAGCGATTTTTTGTCGCGGTGATAGGCAATGGCCTGGGAAAGATTGATGTTGGTCAGCACATCCCCGGAGATGACCAGAAAAGTGTCCTCCCCCAGCAGTTCCCCCGCTTTTTTCACGCACCCCGCCGTGCCCAGGTCCGAATCCGGAAGAATGTAATTAATTTTCATTCCCCATTTGGACCCATCCCCGAAGTGGGCCTGAATGACCTCCGGCTGGAAATAAAGGGCGACCACGACTTCCAAAAAGCCGTGCTTTTTCAGCAGGTCAAAGATATGCTCCAACATCGGACGGTTGACCATGGGCACCATGGGTTTGGGAATATTGCAGGTTAAGGGGCGCAGCCTGGTTCCAAACCCCCCTGCCATGATCATTGCCTTCATCGTTTTTTTTCTCCCTTAATAAATATATGTGCCATCGCTGTCTAAATTATGCCGGGACTGCCGGATCATACCAGTTTATGCACATCTCACTCATTTTCCCAAATATGACTTTGGACACCCGTAACTGCTGTAATGAGAAAACACCCTCCTAATGGAACAATTTTTTCAAATCCAGGCCTTTCAGTTTTTCCTTGGCCTTCTCCAGCTCCTTGGCGGCGTTATTCTTGATCTCTTCCGATGATTTGCCCTTTTGCTCTTCGGCGAATTTTTTCGCCTTCTTCTCAGCCTCTTTGCCGGCCGAGGTTGCTTTGCGTTGAACATATGATCCCATTTGTTTTTTTATCCAATCCCAATCCGGCTTTACATCCGGCTTTTTCATGGGCCCGTTCATGATCACCGGAATGGTCACCCAGCCGCGGTCGTCCTTCAACACTTCCGTATATTGCCTGAATTCCTGCGACAAATTGTTGGCCGCGCGCGGATTCAGGCGCGGTTGCATCTTAAAGCTGTCGAAGGAAGCGGCAAAAGTCAGCTTGCCTTCCGCGGTCAGGCGGATGTCGCCGGCATCGCCCCTCAACCCGGATTCCATGATGAATTTGTTCACCTTGACTTTTTTTCCGCCCAGCGTGAATTCCAGGACAGTATGGTCAAAAGGAATATCCTGTCTGAATTTTTCCGTGCCGAAGATTTTGGCCAGCTCTTCCTGAAAACCAAACTTCCGCAGGCGCCCGGCTTTGATGCTGAAATTCCCTTCACCGGCCAGGGCCGCCAGCGCATTTTTGGCGCGCAACCCCCGCCCCGACAGCCTGTTGGTGCCGGTCAGGCGTCCGGTGAGCTTGTCTTTCAACTCGGAAATGATCTCCGGTTTTTTCAGTTTTGCGGCCACAAAGGTATCCACTATGTCATTCAGGAGCGGCTCCAAATCCACCTCTGCTGCTTCGGAATCTATCCGGTATTCCAAAACAGATTTGCCATAGTCCAGCCGTGTACTGTTGCTGATCTTCCCCTGATAGGCGCGCACGCTTCCGCTCATGTCAATCTGCCGGTTTTGCTGCTGCATGGAAAAGGCAACCGCCCCCAGCTGCACTTTCCCGAATTTCACGCCGCCCAGCGCAGCCTTGCCTTTCACCGTAAGCCCGGCCGGCAGGAATTTACGCACATCGGGCTCGGGCAAATCCTCTTCGGGCGTGGGAGCCGGTGATTCTTCCGCTGTTTTCGCGGTTTTCGCATCTTTTTTCCCCGGCAAAAAGGCCAAAACCGCATCAAGATCGAGTAATTTGGAACTCAGTTCCCAGGTCAATTGGGCCTTCAATGTATCCGGCTTGAAATTTTCCGGATCCCTTATATCCAACCCCGCCAGGACAAGTCCGCCCTGCATAGGCTGGCCGGCCAAACTGGCCTCCAGCTTGTTTAAAGCGATCCTTCGAGGAAGGATTTCCACATCCACGCTCATACGCTCCAGCAGCGCTTTCCCCTGGTAACTGGCGCTGAGCTCGCGGAATTTTATTTGGCTGTTGATGGAAAGTTCTCTGGGTTTGCTGGCCGCGCCCTTGGTTTTTACCTGATAGGTGATGGTTCCGCCGACCTGCATGGCCGTTAATTTCTCCACTATCTCCGGTGGCAGCAATTTGCTAAAAACCTGGGCCACATCCGCTTTCCCGGCCAAAGTGGCGGATAACATGCGCGAGGCCAAAAGATCGTTCACCTCCGCGTTCACCTCGGTCACCAGGCCGGGCAATTGCACGCTTTGTATCACGGTTGCCTTGTCCGCAGCATATCCCAAGGTGCCGGTGATAGTGACGGGAATCTCGAGTTTTTTCCAGCCCAAGGACAGATCCGCCTTGTTTTCAGCCGACAAGATGAGTTTTTTTATTTGTTTGGCAGGCCCCTGGGCTGACCAGGCAATGACCACCGGCCCTTTGGCCTGAAAATCCGGAGGGATTTTTTTTTGCATGTCCGGAGGCAGCAAGTCTGCCAGTACTTTTTGCACATCCACGGTAATGGTGCCCGTCAGGGCAAGCTGCGGGGCGGAAACGATCTTGCCCACCTCGCCCGTGACCTCCACCCGCATTCCGGGCAAAGTCGCCAGGGCCCGATGAAGGGTGAATGCCTCCTGCGCGTACTGAAAACGCCATTCTGTTGCCAGGGCAACGGGGTAAGCACGCCCCAGGGCCTTGATATCAGCGCTGAGATCAAGCTTGGCCGGCTTGAGCCCTGTCAGGGAGAGGTTTTCCAGATTGAAATTGAAATCCTCGCTGCGGTATTCCTGCTTTTTTCCCAAATCACGGTAAATCAACAAGGCTTTGGAAATGGCAATCCGCGAGACTAAAAGTTCCAGGGGAATGGGAGGCAGGCCTTTGGCGCCGGTTTTTTTTCCCGTGGTCTTGTCTGTTGCCTTTTTTGCCGGCAGCATATCTGAGAAGTTATAGGATCCGTCCGCCTTTTTTTCAATCACGAGTTTTGGTTTGTCTAAAACGATGGCTTTGATGGCTACCTGGCCAAACAAGAGCGGTAAAAGACGGTATTGAACCACCGCGGCCTCGTCCGTCAAGAGCGGCTCCGGCGAGAACCCCGGGGCATTGTCAATCCGGATGTGCTTCACTTCAATGCCGCGCAAAAGGTTGAATGCTATTGTGCCGACGGTCACACGGTGATGAATCAGCTCGGATAGTTTCTCCTCGGCCTGCGTCTTCACCTTTTCCCAGGGAATCAGCCGGGGGACAACCATCAGCAGGACGCCAAAAACAACCATCAGCAGGAGCCCGCCGAAAAGCAGCGGACGCATGAAACTTTTTTTCCGTTTGGAACGTTCAGGCATGAACCATCTTCCCCTGGCGCGTGCCGCCGGTATTACCGGCGGCTGCTGCGGACTTTTTCAACAACGTCTTCCGAATCCTTCTCCTCCTGGCCGTTGCTTCCCGTTGCGGCTGAAGCTGGTGTCGGCATGAGCTTATCACGCAATGTCTTCTCGATGGCTTTGGCCATCTCTGCATTTTCCTTCAGAAAGGCCTTGGCCGCCTCCCGGCCCTGGCCTATGCGCTGGCCGTCATAGGAAAACCAGGATCCTGATTTTTCAATGATTTGCTGTTCAACCCCAAGGTCGATCAAATCCCCCTCCTTGGAGATGCCTTCGCCAAACATGATGTCAAACGTCGCCAGGCCGAAAGGCGGCGCCACTTTGTTTTTCACCACCTTGACCTTTACCCGGTTTCCCACCGTATCCTGGCCCTGTTTGATGCTTTCGACCCGGCGGATGTCCAGACGCAAACTGGCATAAAATTTCAAAGCCCGTCCGCCGGGGGTGACTTCGGGATTGCCGAACATCACGCCGATTTTCTCGCGCAATTGGTTGATGAAAATCACCGTGGTCTGCGAACGGCTGCTGATGGCCGTCAGTTTGCGCAAGGCCTGGGACATCAGGCGGGCTTGAAGCCCGACATGGGAATCCCCCATCTCCCCCTCGATCTCCGCCCGGGGCACGAGTGCTGCCACTGAATCAATCACAATCACATCCAACGCGCCGGATCTTACCAGAGTCTCGGCTATGTCCAAAGCCTGTTCGCCGGAATCCGGTTGGGAGATGAGCATATTGTCGATGTCCACTCCGATTCTCCGGGCATATTCAGGATCCAGGGCATGCTCTGCATCAATGAAAGCCGCATTGCCTCCGCTCTTTTGCAACTCGGCGATAATATGCTGGGCCAGGGTGGTCTTGCCCGAGGATTCGGGGCCGAACAATTCTACAATCCTGCCCCTGGGCACGCCGCCCACGCCGATGGCCACGTCCAGGGAAATGGACCCCGTAGGGATGACTTTGACATCCGACTGGGGCCGCTCGCTGAATTTCATGATCGTGCCTTTGCCGAATTGTTTTTCGATTTGGGAAATTGCCAGTTCCAGCGCTTTCATCTTTTCGTTTGCCATGATGCAATCCTCCGTTGCCTTGAGCTTGACCTTATCGTGACCTGGAGGGATGGACAGTCGGAAAGTCGACAAAAAAGGCCATTTTTAAAAGCATTTATCGCGAAATTGTAGCACGCCCTCCGAGGGGGTGTCAAGGGCTTTCGATTTTTCCCCTCCCTGCCCCTGCAGGCCTCCAAACAGCAATCAATTCATGTATAGGGACGTCTTTACTTTAACAACTTGACTCCGATTTCCTCCGCCATTTTCTCCCCTTTGTTTACCAGTCTGGCTATACTTGT
>JAFGIQ010000249.1 GCA_016929575.1 candidate division FCPU426 bacterium | reverse complement strand
CTCAGGCATTGATCCTTTTCCTGATGCGGCTGACCGCGGCAGCAATGTTTTCCGCCCGGGTGATGCCGGTGACCATGGCTATTTTGCGTGCGCCCCACCCAAGCACTGATTCCAGGTTTTCCTCGTGAATACCGCCCATGACTGTATAAGGGATCTGTACGCTTTGAGAGATGGGCATGATCTGCTCCGCCCCCAGCGCTTCTGATGCACCTTCCTTGGTCGCCGTGGGAAAAATCGGACCAATGTTGATGTAATCAGCGCCCGCCGTCTCCGCCAGCATGGCCTCTTCACGATTATGCGTCGAAGCGCCGATGAGCAATTCCGGTGCAATGCGGCGCGCCGCTTCCAGGGGCAGATCCTCCTGTCCCAAGTGAACGCCGTCCGCCCCCGCCGCCAGCGCAAGATCCAGATGGTCATTGACAATAAAAAGCGCTCCGTAGGAAAGCGTCAGCTTGCGAAAAACCCGGGCCAAGTTGTATAGCGCGGTTTTACTTTTATCCTTTTCGCGCATTTGCACGATACGTGCGCCCCCGGCCAGCACCTCGGCGCATACCTGTTGCGGCGGCCGGCCGCCGCAACAGGCGCCCGTAATCACCGGATAGAGATCTATTTCCTTGAATCTCTGCAAGCGGCGCTCTTTGTTCATGGCCTGCTCCCCATCCATCCTCCCCGCCGGTCAAAGCACACCGGAGGGTGAAGCATATTTCATCCCCCTCCTCTCGCCCGGGGGGAAACGCAATGATCAAAATCGGCATCCCAGTCTTTCCACACCACTTCAAAACCGTGTTGGATCAATTCGGCGGCGATCATCGGCACCGGCCGCTCATCCTCCACGTGAAACTGGGCCAGGCCGGGTTTTGCCAACCCGTATCCACCCGGCGTGGTCCTGCTGCCGGCGCTCATCAGGGTAAAACCCAAGGGCAAAAGGTTGGTGCGCAGGGCCTCCGGTTCGCGGGTTGACAATGCAAACGGCGCATCGGGCAGAAAAAAACGCAGGGCAACAACCATTTGGACCAGTTCACGGTCGTTCACCGGCCGGGGGGGTTGAAAAGCAAGTCCGGCTTGGCGCAGGCGCGGAAAGGAAAGCCCGAAAACAGTACGCCAATATTTTTTTTCCAAATAGCGCATATGCATGCCCAGATAAAAAGCATCCACGCGGAAATCGGCCAGTCCGATCAATACTCCCAGTCCCACCTGACGCAATCCGGCCTGCGCCCCCCGCTCCGGAGTATCCAGCCGGTAGGCATAACAGCGCTTCCTGCCCGCCGGATGAAAACGGGCATAGTCTGCGGGAATATACGTTTCCTGGTAAACAGTCAAACCGAATAATCCGGCCTGGTGTAGCAGCCGGTATTCTTCGGTTTCAAGAGGGTAGACTTCAATCGAAATCTCGGGAAAAAGCGGCTTTAAGCGTCTGATGCATGCGGCCAAATACTCCACCGGCACATGTTGCCGCGACTCGCCCGAAACCAGCAGGATGTTCCGAAAACCTTGTTGCGCCAGATATCCTGCCTGCTGCCAAACCTCCTCCAGGCTGAGCGTCCGGCGGGCGCTCTTTTGTTTGCGGTTGAAGCCGCAATAGACGCAACTGTTGGTGCATTCATTGCTGATATACAAGGGTGCGTACAGCTTCATCACCCGCCCGAAACGCTGTTGGGTCAGCGCATGCGCCCGCTGGGCCATGGTTTCCAGATAGGGGGCGGCGGCAGGTGAAAGCAGGCGGAGCAAATCCCGGGCTTCGTTTCCGCCGCGGGCGAGGCTCTCTTCCACTTCCTGCGCACTTACCGACATGATTTCCTCCGCCAATGCTGCTGGCGCCGGAAACGGTTCCAAGGAAAATTGGCACATGCTGCACTCCCGGCTGCGTAGTCCGTCAACACGTCTTGCCGCAAAATGGCCTGCTGCGTGCTGCAAGCGGCGGGTGATACCGCCCGGTGTTGCCTACGTTCAATTTGGGCTTTTGGCCGGAGGGTCTTCCCCCCCGGAAGATAAAAAACCCGTCAAGGGGCTGGAAGCCGAAGCGGTTGCCCTCGGCGCGCCCAACCCGGCCAGATAGGCCAGGCGGCCGGCTTCCACTCCGCAACGAAAGGCCCGGGCCATGCGTTCCGGATCCAATGCCACTGCCAGGGCCGTGTTGACCAATACCGCATCCGCGCCCATCTGCATGGCTTCGGCCGCGTGTGAAGGGGCCCCCAGGCCCGCATCCACCACCACGGGCACACGGACCTGTTCGATAATGATGCCGATGCTGTCCCGCGTGCGCAATCCTTGATTGCTGCCTATAGGCGCACCCAAAGGCATGACGGTGGCCGTCCCGCACTCCTCCAGGCGTTTGGCTAAAACAGGATCCGCATGTATATAGGGCAGCACCACAAAGCCTTCGCGCACCAGTATTTGCGCCGCCTTGAGCGTTTCTATCGGATCCGGCAGCAGGTAGCGCGGATCCGGCGTTATTTCCAGCTTGATCCAGTTGTTCCTGCTCAACGCCCGGGCCAACTTTGCCATGCGCACCGCCTCCTCCGCGTCCCGTGCGCCGGAGGTATTGGGCAAAATAAGGTATCGGCCCGCATCCAGGGCCTGCAGCGTCGGGTCAACGGGATTGGCCAAATCGACCCTGCGCAAGGCCACGGTGACTACTTCGGCTTGAGAAGCCTCCAGGACCTGGCGCATGACGGCAGGAGAAGAAAACTTGCCTGTCCCTACAAAAAGACGGGAGCGCAGTGTCCTGCCGGCCACAGACAACGCATCCATTTCAACCGCCTCCCATAAACTTCAGAATCTCGATAACATCATCTGCCTGCAACCGCACCGCTTCAAAATCAGCGGTTGAAAATATCTCCCGATTCCGCTCCACCACCACGGTTTCCGGCTCTATCTCCAAAAACGCCAACAATTCCCTGACTGTCGGCCGGTCCGGTATTTCTTTTTTTTCGCCATTAATGGTGACCTGCATATGCGCATCCTTGTTTACAATGATTTTCGCGGTCCAGGTCCGCCGGATTTTCAATACTGTTCCGCCAAAATTGGATCTTTTGCCCTCTCATTGCGCATCCAGTCAAAATTTCCGCACTGCAATCCTTCCCCTCAAACACCGGGTCGTAGTATCGGCCTGCTATTGCTTTTTCACCAACAAAACGGCTGGAGCAACTTCGGCGAGGTTGTATTGCTGCAAATCCGGAGGCCCACAAACCTGACGCGCTTGCTTTACTCCATTTCCAGACGCGGAGGGGAAAAACGCAGCATTGCTTGCGTATGCCGCGTTTCAACCACGGGGAGGTGTATAATGCCGATGCCCTGGTGAAGGCGTTCCTCAAATTCTTCGCACAACATCGATCCTTTGGAAATTTTACAAAAACAGGCGTATACCCCCTCTGCGGTCATGAGTCCCAAACGCATCTCCCGGGCCCGGGCAACCACTTCGGCCGGGAATGCGGCCGGCCGCTCGCAAGTCGGATCTTCCAACCGGTAATGGTTGAAAACCAAAATACCCTTCCAAATGCGCCCGTCCTCCTGGGCAAAGGCGGCGTGCCGCAGCAGGATCTGCAAATCCTCCAGCTGCGCCGGCCCGGAGCGGCCCAGGGCATCTAAAATCATCCTGCCAAAACGCGTATGCAGCACCAGCAAGCCGGCTGCCGGCAGATAGGGTTTTACCATCAAACCCATGCGCTGCAAAACTTCCGTAATGGCCCGTTTCAAATTATCCCCGTGCTCATACAGCAAGGATTTGGTGTACTGCAGCTGCCGGTAGGTTTGAAAAAGCTTCTTCTGCTCCCGTTCCGCGGCCCGGATGCGTTTTACCGTCCCCTCGATTTTTTCCCCGATCTGCTCTTCACCGGGCACATGATAGAGTTCGACCCAGTCGGGGGTGATGGTCCTGGCCGGCAATCCCTTGGCCTCCTCGATTAATAGGTCAATCCCCTCCTCGGTGGAAATTTTTGTCGGCGGCGGCAGCAGGTGCAAAAAGTCGGATATGAACTTTATCCTGGGTTCCCCGTACTTGTTTTCCTCCTGGCGGATGCCAAAACACAGAGACGCGGCCAAAGGTTTGCCATAGCGGTTCATGGCCAGGGGGTAGCTTTGCCAAAAAAGTTCTTCTCCCGGCTTGAATTTATCCTCGCGCCGGAGGCGCTCCTCGATGTACCCCAAACTGGCCGTGGAATTCAAGTAGCAGTCCCAACCGGCCACATGCCGCAGATATTCCTCGAATTTTACCTCGCCCTCCACCTTGACGGTCTCGCCGCGTATCTCGGTCATGGAAAATCCAATCGGCGACCAATTCAAATTGGACCACTCGGGTTCCATGGCGCCGTCCGGAAAATATACATACGCGCCAAAAACCAAAAAGGGCGCCAGGATACAATAAATCTCCCCTTTGGACATCATCAAGTCAAAAAGCTGGGCGCGCATCTGGGTTAAGCGTTCTTTGTCCACCCGGGAAAGTTTTACCAAGGTCACCCGGTCCAGGGTTTGCAGGTTGATGATGACCACATCATAATCCGCCAATGCCGGCCACTCGTCCAGCCAGCCGACGCTGGATATGGGCCGCCGCTTTTCAGAACCAATGACCAGCACCCGCCTTTGCCGCGAGTCAAAGCGGTAGAAGTCCCTTGCGACTTCGTCGGCTTTTCTTTCCAGGGGGCGGTCAGTGCTTATCTGAAAAGCATTTTGAGAACGGACGCGTCCGCGCATTTGCGACTCCTCATCAGCATCCACACTTGATGATCCAACACCATCGCTGTCCAAATCACGCTAATACTGCCGGACGTCCGTGCACGCGTCACTGCCCCACGTTGGCAAAAAGATGTCTCCGGCAGTCTGCTTGCCTCAATGACGCCTTGGCATCATCACCTAACTGCTTTGGCCAAATCTTCATTTTAAGATACGTTACGAAACCCATGCTACGTCGGGTGTTCATCCGCCATCACCGGCCATTTTTTATATCCAAGCAAAGCCGGTTTATATGCCGCTACATGGCCTCCGGTGCGCTGATGCCCAAAAGGCCGAGGCCATTGCGTAAAATGCTGCGCACTGCATCGGCGATGGCCAACCGGGCTTGGGTCCGGCCGGGCTGGGACGCATCCACTACGCGACAAACTGTATAGAAACGGTGAAATACCGTGGCCAGGTCCCGCAAATAAAAAGCCAGCCCGTGGGGCTCCAGGGTGCGGGCGCAGACTTCCACGATTTCCGGGTAGGCGGTCAACTGCCGCACCAGCGCCAGTTCTTCCGGTTCAGGCCTGAACTGGTCCCCCAGCGACTGCATGGTCGAGGTCAAAACCACGCCTTCGGCCGCAGCCTTTTTGAGTATACTACAAATCCGGGCGTGTGCATACTGAACATAATACACCGGATTGTCTTCACTGTGCTGGCGCGCCAGATCCAGATCAAAATCCAGATGGGAGTCGGTTGAGCGCATGAGAAAGAAAAAACGGGCCACGTCGCGGCCGACATCCGCCAACAAATCATCCATTTCCAGCAGTTTGCCTGCGCCGCGTTTGGACATCATCACCGGTTTGCCGTCTTCCAGCAGGTTGACTTGCTGGACAATGTGAACGATAAATTGTTCGGGTTTGTATCCCAGGGCTTGCATGGCTGCCTGCATGCGCGCAATATATCCGTGATGGTCCGGCCCCCAGAGATCCACCAATTCCGTATAGCCGCGCTGAAACTTGTCCACATGATAGGCAATGTCCGCAGCCATATACGCCCACCCGCCGTCGCTTTTTTTCAGAACCCGGTCCTTGTCATCCCCAAATTTGGTTGAGGCAAACCAGACAGCCTCGTCTTTTTCATAGATGTGTCCCTTTTCCCGAAGCATATCCACCACTGCCTGAACCTTGTCTTTATCGTGCAGGATATGTTCGTAAAACCACCGGTCAAATTTAACGCCATACTCCTCAAGACTCTTTTGATGCCGTTTGACCATCTCTTGGACGCCATACTCTTTATGGTGGATGATGGCATCGCCTTCATTCATTTCGCGGAGGGCTGCACCGCCAGCATCCGCACTGGCTGTTGCCGTTGCCGCGACATAGTCTTTTTCATATCCGCCTTCAGGAAATGGATAATCGGGATCTTCCTTTCGTTTTAAAGTGGCATACATAGACTGGCCTAAAAGATGCGCTTGCTTGCCCGCATCATTAATATAATACTCCCGGCTGACCTGCACTCCCTGGCTCTGCAAAATATTCGCCAGCGCATCCCCCACCGCCGCTGCGCGCGCGGAAACGACATTCAAGGGCCCGGTCGGATTGGCGGATACAAATTCCAGCAGCAGTTTCCGTCCCCGCCCTGCTTCCGAGGCGCCGTATTGCCTCTGCGCCTGGCGGATGGCATCCACTTCAATCATCATGTCTGCTGTCTTTATTTTTATATTGACAAACCCCGGCCCGGCGGCCTCCACGCTTTCCATCAGGCCGGCCTCTGCCTGTAACATCTGTACCAGGGCTTGGGCAATGACCCTGGGAGGCTTGCCTGCCGCCTTGGCCAGTTGCATGGCAATGTTGGTTGAAAAATCACCATGCGCAACCTGCGCCGGGCGTTCCAGTTCCGGCTCCAGGGAGACGTTTGGCGGCAGCATGCCCTGGGTCTGCAAGGTCCTGACTGCTTCCAATACCATTTGGGCGACGCGTTGCTTTAAATACACGACTTGCTCCTTTAAAAAAAAATGAATCCCTCGAAAAAAAGTGTGCCTCTTTGCAATAAACGGCTGCGTAGGACGGGGATGAGACGGCGCTTAACACCTTCCAAATGGCACGATACCGCCGGGGACGTCTTTTTTCCAACGCGGGGCAGCAACACGTGCACATACGCCGGGAATTGAGCAAATCCTGAAAAATAGCCATAGCCGTGGACTTTTATTTTCTGCTGCCGCGTTGGAAAAAAGACGTCCCCGGCGGTCCGCTTGTTCCAGACCGCGACATTGTATCAACAAAAAAGTACTTTGCGCAATCCCCTCCGCTTGGAGCAGGACTACCAGTCCTCCCCCTTCTGCCCCGGGCTCTTTGTGCCCACCCGCATTATTTAATCAATTCCTGATAGTCGCCCCCGATAACGATGGTTATTGTCGGATAATTGATATTTTCCGGAATAATTTGAATCCGTTCTTCCCCGAGGTTTAAAACAGATGCAATATTCCTGGCCCAGGCCAGGTTTGCCGCCTTGCTTTTAATAATCGTCTGGGCGAAATTAAACGACGGCGCATTGGTGGTGTCTTCGCTCCGGATGTGGATGTTGTTTCCCAGCAAGCGCTGGGTCACGCGTCCGGCCACGCCTGGAACCCCGCAGCCATTGAGCACCCGCACCGCCGGCTGCCTGCCCAGGGGTCTGCGTGCGACCTCCTGGCGGGGAGTCGGCTTGGGCGTCGGCTGCAAGGACACTTTGCCCGCATCCTCTTTTTCCTTGGGCGCAGGCGTCCGGACAGATTCCGGCCGGCCGTTTTCCCCGGCCGGCCGGGTGCCGGCCCGGGCCGGCGCCTTGGCTTTGTTTGTCACCCGGGGAGGCTTCCCCAGGCTGTCGATAACCCTGCGGATGCCTTGAAAGTCCGGCTTCCAATAAGATTTTCCGTCGATATAAACACCCTTGCCCGGCAGGATGGCTTGGCGCCAGGAGCCTCGCGCCACCCCTTTTATCTCGACCGCCAAAAACATGGCGGCCGGGAGACCGAGGTTTGTTTCCATCTGGTTGATAAAGGTGTAAAAAGCCGCCGCGGTCCTGTGCAGTTTGGAAAACTGCGCCAGCTGGCTGATGAAAGCCTTGGTGAATTTCTGCTGCCGCCGGATGCGCCCGATGTCGCCATCGCGATCGTGCCGGAAGCGCACATAATTGAGCGCCTGACGCCCGTCCAGCAATTGATATCCCGGTTCCATGTCAATGTTCACGCCGCCCGCCTGGTCCGTATACCGCATGCGCTTTTCTACATATATAGGCACGCCGCCCAAGGCGTCGATGAGTTTGATGAAATTCGAGTAGCGCAGATGCACTACATAGTTGATTTTGATTCCCAGCAGCGTCTCCAGGGAGGCCCGCGTCATGGCCAGGCCGTATTCCCTTGATCCCAGCGCATGACCGTAGGCATAAACAGCATTTATCTTCATCGGCCCCCGCTTTGGCATTTGAATAAGCGTATCCCGGGGTATGGAAAGCATGGCCAAACGCCGCGGCAAGGGACGCCAGTGAAGGATCATGATGGTATCGGTGTGCTTGGAATAATCAACATCATCTGTCCCGAGGATGAGAATGTTCATCGAAATCGCGGATAAATAAATCGCGCCCACGACCATCAACCCCAGGACCAGAAAGCGCAACAAAGAACGCCAGGCGGGAATATTGCCGGCGGCCATGAAATCGTCCGCCCCGGGGCCCGCGGTGTTGTGCACATTTACCCGGCGAGACCGGTATCG
>JAFGIQ010000248.1 GCA_016929575.1 candidate division FCPU426 bacterium | reverse complement strand
TGCTATTCCTCTCAGGTCACGAAGTTAGACCGGGCATGCGCCCAGCATGCGCTGGGCAGGCCCGGCGTACTTGTCCGGCGAATGCCGGAAGCCGGGGAATTCGCAGTGGCATACTAATGCCGACATTTCATTTGTTTAAATATAGACTGAACAGTCGGTCTATCTTTAATATAACCACAATATATTTCATTGTCAAGGCTTTTTTAATTCTTTCTGAATCACCGGTTTTTTATAATCTGCCGTTTTGCCATGAACTGATGTTCTTCATCCCACAAAGCAGGCCGTGTTATAATTCTACTTCCCCAGCTTTCGCCCCCCCCGGAATGCTCAATGAGTTGTCCAGCCATCACCACCCCTTCCCCCCTTAATGCCCTATCCAGGCTTGCCCGGCGCATGCCGGGGTCCATGGATTGTATGCCTGCTGTCACATGCCGTAATTTCAAAACCGCGCGAATTAGCTTTAAACTTGCGCACGCTGACTCCAGGTGCGATTCTGGTTTGTATTTATAATTTTTTTCTCACCAGGAAAGATCGGGCCAGTTTGACAATTTCAGCTGCATCTTGTTTTCCTTGCAAGGGACCCCAAAACCAATGCGGCACAGGCAAGCCGTTTGCAAAATATTCACAGAATGTTTTCAACTCCGCTGTTCGCTTCGCTGTGCTGATGTCTTCTCCCAAGCAACGGATATATGCTTCCAGGATATCGGCCTTACTGGGCGAGGCAGGCGCAGTTTCATTTTTTAAAAGCGCCATAATTTCACGAAAAATAGTTGGGCGCGCAACAGCGCCCCGCCCTATCATGATGCCATCGCACTGTGTCTGTTCCAGCATCCGCCTGGCATCGGCCGGAGTAAAAATATCGCCGTTGCCGATGACGGGAATGCGCAGCATGGATTTTGCTTCTGCAATCCATTCCCACTTGGCAGGACGGGTAAATATCTTTTCCGGAGTGCGTGGATGTATAATAACCGCATCCGCCCCTTCTGCTTCCAACATGCGCAAAAAGGTTTTAGCCTGTTGTTTTTGCGTCCAGACTGTCCGCAGCTTGATGGTAATCGGTTTTTCAGTGGCGTTCCGCATGGCAGCAACACACGCCGCCGTGCCTTTGGCATCCCTGCACATGGCCGCACCCCAGCCCAGATGCATAATCTTGGCCCGGGAACACCCCAGGTTCAGATCAAAACCAAACGGAGCATACACTTCCAGTTTTTTCACGGATGCCCGCAGGCATTCGGCATCATTCCCCACCAGTTGAAGCATGACCTGCGTTTCTTTTCCCAACCCGCTCAATATCGCCGATTCCGCCCTTTCCTGTGGAACTTTCCGGCTGCTGAGCATCTCCGAATAGTAGAGTCCGCAGCCGCCAAAGCGGCCGAGGAGACTGCGAAAAGCATATCCGCTGATATTCATCATGGGAGCGGAAAGCAAAGGGGTGGGCACTTCACAATTTTTGATTTTCAAAGGTTTCCATCCTGCGGCGGCCATGGCTGCGCCTGCGCTTACTGGGAAGGTGGTTGGCAAAACCGGTTGGTTACAGGCAGACGGCGGTCCCGCCCAAAAGCTTTAGGCGTAATTTTGATGCCCAGCGGGGCTTGTCGGCGCTTGTACTCGTTTTGATCCACCAGCCGTATGCTTTTATTTACAATTTCCGCAGAAAACCCTTGGGCAATAATTTCATCCGGATCCGTATCTTCTTCCACGTAGGCCTTGAGAATCTTATCCAACATCGCGTAGGGCGGCAAACTGTCCTCATCCTTCTGGTTTGGCCGCAATTCCGCAGTCGGCGGACGTTCAATGCTGCCGGCAGGAATCAATTGCCGGCCGGCCTGCTGATTGATATGGCGCACCAGTTCATAAACCATGGTCTTGGGAACATCTTTGATCACGGCCAAACCGCCGGCCATATCGCCGTACAGCGTACAATACCCGACAGCGGTCTCGCTTTTGTTGCCCGTGGTTAAAACCAGCCAGCCGAAACGGTTTGAAAGCGCCATCAGTATATTCGCCCGGATGCGCGCCTGCAAGTTTTCATGTTCAATGCCGGGTTGTCCAGGACCCATGGCTTCCTGCAAGTGTTGTTCGTACGCCTCCAGCATGGGTTGTATGGGCAGCGTCAATATACGGATGCCCAGATTCTCCGCAAGTTGGATGGCGTCAGCACGCGTTCCTGCGGAGGAATACGCCGAGGGCATGGTCACGCCGATGACATTCTCTTTTCCCAAGGCAGCCACAGCCACAGCAGCGGTCAAGGCCGAATCCACTCCCCCGCTTAACCCCAGGACCACCTTGACAAATCCGTTTTTGCGTACATAATCACGGGTTCCCAGTATCAGGGCGGCATGTATTTCCTCCAGCGGTTCCAATGCCGGCACCATGGTGTTATCACCTTCCGTAGCGGCTTTCAGGCCGCACGGTCGCGATTGCACATCCGCTGCTGTGTCCTTAAACCCGGGCGGAGTGCCGGGCAACTCCAAAAAAGAGGTGACGAGTTCCTCCTGAAATGATCCCCCCCGGGCCACAACCTTGCCTTCGGAGTTCACGACCATGCTGACACCGTCAAAAACCAATTCATCCTGGCCGCCGACCACATTGACATATCCAATATGCGCACCGGTCCTCCGCGCGAGTCCGGCCAATACTCTCTGCCGTTCGTTGGTCTTGCCGGCATAAAACGGCGATGCAGACATGTTGATCACCAGCTGCACCCGGTGCTTCCGGATGCTCGCTTCCACGGAACCGCCGTCAACCCAGATATCTTCGCATACAGTCACCGCCAGGCGCACACCGGCAAAATCCACCAGCATGGGCCCGGTTCCGGGCGTGAAATACCGTTTTTCGTCAAAAACACCGTAATTGGGCAGTTCGACTTTATGATAGACGGACAGCAGCTGGCCATCCCGCATCCATGCCGCCGCATTGTGTAGGAACCCGCCCTGCGCATGGACAAATCCGACCAAGGCATTTATACCCGCCGTATGGGGCAGGATTTTTTCCAAAGCCGCTTGATTGGCGCGAATAAAGCTTCTCCGGTGCAGCAAATCCTCGGGGGGATATCCGCACAGCGCCATTTCCGGAAAAACCACCATCGCCAGGCCCAAATCCCGGGCCTGGGAAATACGTTCCCGTATCTTCCCGCTGTTGGTTTCAAAATCGCCCAAGACGGGATTTATTTGCGCCAGCCCCATACCGATGACACTCATGGTTCACCTATGGTTTCCTGAGTTCATTATCATTGCGTGCGGTATATCCTCAGTTTGTTCCCGGGAAAAATATATTTACTCTCGCGAATGATGGGATTCCAGCGTTGGATTTTGCTTACTGTGGTATTGTGTTTCTTGGCAATGGTATACAAGGAATCTCCGGTTTTCACGGTGTAGACGACATACACTCCCTCCATTTTCCGGCGCGCCAGCTCCTCTGGGTTGAGGTATTTATTTTCATCTGGAATGTCGGCAAAAGCGGTTTTAAAAACCTCGCCCGATCCTGCGGGAAGACGCAACAGGTAAGTCTCGGGCCCTGGTGGCGTGCAATTTTTGGTGAGCTCGGTGTTTAAATCTTTGACCACGGATACGGTTACGCCGGCAGCTTCGGCAATCACGGAAAAATCCACACCCCCCGGCACCTCGACCTCCTCCGTGTTTTCCACTGTTTCAAAGTCGGGATTAAAACCGTACAATTCCGGTTCGCGGGCTATAATCAGGGTGGCGTAAAATTTCGGCACGTACATTTCCGTTTCCGGCGGCAGCGCCAGCTGCCAATAATCCCGGCTGCCCTGCGCCCGTATCGCTTGTGCCACCCTTCCCGAGCCGGCATTATAAGCAGCCAAAGCCAAGTCCCAGTCGTCGAATTCCTTATAGAGGGATTTTATATGCCGGATGGCGCCCAACGCCGCTTTTTCAGGATGGCGCCTCTCATCCAGCCAATGGTCTTCTTTCAAGCCCACGAGCTCGGCGGTCCCCTTGATGAATTGGAACATGCCCACTGCATGTTTGGGCGAACGGTTGCGGGGATTAAATCCCGATTCAACCAGCGCCAGATAAACCAAGTCCAGCGGCAAGCCTTCCTGCACAAAGAGTGCCTGCAAAAGGGGCGTATAACGGCCTGATCGGCGCAGCCAGCGGCTGAATTCCTCCCGCCCGCGCGTCAAGTAATAATCAATCCATTTTTCTATGCGCGCATTGTGCGGTATGGGCATGCTGAATTTTTCCGGTTCCAACTCGGGCGAGGTCCCGTGCAGCAGGCGGTTGAGCCTTACTGTCAGCAGGGATAATTTGGAGCTAATGCCGGCATATCTTTTTCCTTCGCCGTTCATGGGGGATTCAGCCGCATACAAAATGCGCGCAGCACGGATCACCGCTTGCTCGGCACCGGCCCAGTCTTCCTCCGAATAGCTTTTCAATGCCAGATCCAGTTCCTGTTCGGCGCTGTCCAAGAATGCCGCTGTCAGCGGCACACCATCTCCCGCCTGTACTTTTTGTACACCGGCCAAATGCGCGCACCCGTTTGTTCCCAGACAGATCAGCAACACCATCATTATTCTTAATAAAAACATGTCAGCCTCATGCGCGTATACTCGTCCTCTTCGGCAATTCCCTTGCCCCGGGCCAGGCGCGGGAAGGGCAGGCGCCGCCCAACCAGGTAACCCGGCAATTTTGTGCTTTTTGCAGCCTTCCGGGGTTTGGCGGACGGCTTTGGGAAAGATTAACAAAATTGTAAAAGGTTTGACAATACAAATCTGCGGCCGCAAGGTTGGCGTCTAAAAGTCTTCGCCCGCAAAAAATGCCGGCCTGGGGGGGGCCGCGCTGTCTGACCTTACACTGCATGTCCACAGCGGCAGTTTGTCGATAACTGGTTCAGCAGGCCTACAAGGTATGAAATTCGGCATCCCTGCTTTTGGTGTCTACCACGGCAAAATATCCGTCCGCCAGCGACCCGGGATTCATGACCACCGTGCCACCCATTTCGTGGCGCCAGGGCACTGAAAAAGAAGGGCCGCAAAATAAAAATGAAGGGGCGACGGCATTAAGGACTTCATTCACCAAACGGCTCCCCTTTTGCATTCCCGCCTGCTCGTCCATGGAAACAATCGGCGGCGTATGGAATAATAGTATGCGTGGAGGATTGATATAACGCATGCGCCGTGTGCCAAAAAGCGTTTCCGTACGCGGATACTGCAGAATGAAATAATCTTCTTTTTCGTGCTCAGCCAACTCTCCGCCGAAGCCGGTGACGATATAGGATTCCAACTTGGCGGTATTTTCATGCAGCAGGATGATATTGTCGGATAAAAAAGCAGCCTGCTGCATAAACATAAAATAGCGTTCCTCGGGCGCATCCATTTTTCCGGGGATGACCAAAACCGGAATGCCCAGCGAATCCACCAAACCGCAGAAACGCTTGTATAGCTTCAGGTCTTCCAGGGCCTCTTCCATAATATCCCTTTTGTTGCGGTTGGGAACACGCCCGGAATGAAATGCCGAGGCCCACTCGTCGAGCCGGGCCCGGCCTTTTACGATGTTGCCGCAAAAACAAACCGCCTGCAGCGAAAAAGCGCGGCATTTGTTGACCAAATCGTGGAGCTTGTCAAGTTCGCCCCGTATATCGGTGAAAAGTAGAATGTGCATGGATCGCCTCCAAAAGACCAAAACGCTTTGCCCCGGACTATACCAAAGATAATAATCGGCGATCCGTCAGCAATGCTATAGCACCTTTGGGTTTCATGAGACCGTTGTGGCTGGCACTCCACTTGATGCGTATCTTCTTGGCTTGACCACTGGCGGGGACCATGACTTTGCCCCTCGTCCCTGCAAAAATGTATCGGTTGCCGTTCACTTTATAATTCACCAGCATCATCACCGTGCTGTGTTTGTGAACTTTAGGCTGTCCATAAAATTGAATGGCATACCCGAGTTGGTCTTCAAAATAATCCACCTTGTTGCGGGTGGATACAAAATTCTGCACCACGCCGGCATACCGCTCAATACGGTTGACAATGGCGTAGGTTTTGGACTGCTTTTTGGTCATTTTTTCTTTAATCAGCGTCTTGAATCCCAGTTTGATTTGATCCCAATAACGAAAGACGATGTCTTCGATGGTTTCCACCCACAGCTTGATGGTGCCGTCGCTTTTCACCCAACCCTTCAAATAATTATCATATCCGCCGGGGTTGAGACCCGCCAAATCAATGATTTCCTGGTGGCTTTTTTCACTGATGTAGGTATGATGCTGCAGATCAACCAGAAATTTCATTTCCTTGGTTTTATCGCCGCCGCTCCAGCTCATCTCCGCCCCTCCTCATCTCATGTGCATGCCATGGATAAATTATAGCGTATGGCCGGATTTGCTGCAATGTAAAATTCCCGGTACCGCGGCGGGTTTTTTACCAGGCAGCGGTCGGCCGCCGGAGGCGTCTAAATGGGCGGGAGGGATTTGCTTTCCACATAGGCATACGCGTTATGATTGTGAATGCTCTCCATATTTTCACTCTCGACGGTAAACCAGGTGATGCGGGCGTCTTTCCGCAAAGACAAAGCGATGTCGCGCACAATGTCTTCCACAAATGCCGGATGATCAAAAGCGCGCTCGGTGACGTGTTTCTCATCCTCGCGTTTTAAGAGTGCGTACAAATCACAAACCACGCATTCTTCAATCAGGCTGATCAATTCCTCGATCCAGACCAGCTTATTCATGCGCACGGAAACCGTTACCAGGGATCTTTGATTATGCGCTCCCCGGTCGCTGATTTCCTTGGAACAAGGGCACAGCGTAGTGATCGGTACCCGGACCGTAAGGACAAAATCCTTCTGCCCGCCGCGCTGCTGGCAGGCTATCATGGAACAGGTGTATTCCATAAGACTGGTTGCCTTGGAGACCGGGGCTGACTTTTCAATAAAATATGGAAAGCTCAACTCCAGGTAAGCTGCTTCGGAATTCAGGGCCCGGCGGATGCTTTCCAGGATTTCATCAATGTTCTCAACGTTGATCTCGCGTTGATGCTGGTTTAAAACCTCCACAAATCTGCTCATATGCGTTCCCCGAAAATGTTCCGGCAGCTGGACATACAGGTTGAT
Organism: candidate division FCPU426 bacterium; assembly: GCA_016929575.1. Lineage (GTDB taxonomy): Bacteria > Oederibacteriota > JAAXVQ01 > JAAXVQ01 > JAUVAV01 > JAFGIQ01. The sequence continues at coordinate 24,055 of JAFGIQ010000248.1, read as the reverse complement.
GTCCGCAACGGTATGCTGGATTTTATGCGCTTTATCCAGTACGGAGATGGGATATTTAATGTTCCGAATTCCCACCTTGTCTATGGCAATATTGCGCGCATCCGGTTCGTTTTGAACATCCTTCATTGTCTGCTTCCTTCCGCCATGTGCTTTCCGGCCTTAGCGCCGCAGCGTTTAGTCGGGTTGCGCTTCCGGTTTTTCGGTGGACAAGAGAAAATCCCGTATACGCCTATGCACTTCCTCGGGCGCTTCTTCATGCGGCAGATGGCCTACTCCCGGGATGACTTGTAGCTGACAGCGGTTTATCCGCTGCATCAGCCTTTCTCCGGCCGCAGAAGGTGTGATTTGGTCCTTCTCGCCCCAGATCAGCAGGCAGTTTCCCTGCAGACGTTCTTCGTGGGGGAGGTAATCAAAACCGATTCTGCCGCGATGTAAAGACAAAAAACCGTTTCTGCCCTGTTCCGTATTCAAGGGACGCGTATAGCGTTCAACATATTGGTTCCATGCGGTTGATCCCGGGGACCAGGATTTTTCTAGCAAATCCCGTATAAAGCCACGGTCAAGGCGAAGCGCCGCCCACAGCTCTCCTACAAAGGGCCAGTGCCAAGCAGCATGCAGGCAGGCAGCGGCGGTCCCAACGGAGGAATCCGGCGCAATTAAAACAAGCCTGCGAACCATTTGCGGATACGAGGCGGCAAAAACCATCGCCACTCCGCCGCCCAGATCATGTCCCACCAGGTCGATTTGTTTAACATCTAACCTGTCCAGTAAAAGCTTCACCATCAGGGCCAGATCATCCGGTGAAGATGCCGGTTTGATTTTTTTCTCGGAAAAGCCGGCACCGGGAAAATCAAGCGTGATGCATTGATATCCCGGCAAAGGGCGGGATATCACCTCAGTAAAGGCATCGGAATAATACGGAAACCCGTGCAGAAACAGCACGGGCTGGCCTTCTCCCCGCAGGGAAACATACAGCTTGGTGTTTTCTATATTAATGTATTCCCCGCTGACGGGAATAAAGGCGCGGGAGGAGTGAAAACGAAAAAGGTACATCGTTCCCACTGCCACCACAGCCAGCATCACCGTGCTAAGTACTATACGCTCCCATTTCATTTTAGCCACCTGTCTGGTTTTCGGATTCAGCCATTAACCACCATGGAGCCCCACGGGCTGAAAACCCGTAATCCCGACTTCGAACCTTGCATTGCTCTGCTTTTTTAGCAGGCAACACCCCTGACGCAGTGTGTCTCACCGTCCCCCCGGGTCAGGGCCGGCGGAGGGGATGAAGAATATTCCGTGTCTTTTTGACCGGATCCAGCCCCCTGTTGAAAAACCGGCGGATTTGGCTGTCGGGAGTAGACGTATCCACCGCGGGTCTGCCGGACTTTTTCCAAACCGGATTTTCCCAAAGGGATAACATCCGGATCCCAGCGCGATTCCTGCCCTGACGCACAGCAAAATGCGAGATCATGCTAACAAAAACGCGCTTTTCCTGTCAATCCCCGTCAAGCGTGCAAGCTTTTTTCCCGGCGCGGATCTCCGCAGACCTTTTTGCGCATGACAAATGCGCGGGATTCAGATACAATGATGCCCCACGGGCAAGCCCATGGTACCACACCTATGCGGCTTCGCCTCCGTCTAGGCTGTGGTTAGCCGTTAAAAACCCTTAAGGCGGCATCACACAGTAGCTTCTTTTACTTTCATCCCGGATCAAACCGGAGTCTTCTGCGAAGGCGGATCAATAATATGCTGCAGCGCACTTGGTACCGGCACCTGTCTGCAGTAGCCGGTTTTTCAGTTTTTTGCCTTCTCAGCCTGTTCCGGACTGCCCCCGCCGTGTGGGAACATGCGCCGATTTCAGATGCCACGCGCTTGTCCCCAGACCGCCCCGCGGTGTGGGAATTCGGCATGGTCTATGACCATTCCGCCCTTTATCCCGCCGAGTTTTACTGCCCCGGCGGAGCCCGGGTCGTACTGCATGTACTCAACATATCTCCGGTATCAATAAAAATTAAACGCGCCAATCCCGCTGCTGTCTACATGCTCAATCCCGGTGCGTATCGCAGGATCGACTTCGGCATTCTGCCAACCGGCGAACATCTCTTCTTTTTGGATTCGCACATGGGCGGAGATTTCGATCCGGTGGACGGGGAATCTTTCGAGCAATTGTGGCGGTTTAAATGCTATATCCATGCCGGGAATTGGCCCGGCCCCATGTACCTCTACCGCGCCGCCTGGATAACGCACCATAGCCGTCTGTTGCCCAAAAAAACCGTTATTCCCTCCGGCCGCAAAACAGACCTGTTCATAGGCGCCCCGGAAGGAAGCCCATCCCTTTCTTACCAGGCACGCGGTTGCACCTTTGCCGTAAAATCCGGAGCCGTCACTTTGACGGAAATCCTCAATCCACAAAGCGGCATCATCCCTATACCGCTCGCGCCCACAGCAGATGCCGAACTATCCATCCGTTAATCCTGCCGCCATTGTACTGCCTGTAAAAGGGTGTTTACATTGTCCTCCACCAGAGACTGCCAGCTGTAGGTCTGTCCCTCCTTTCCCAGCAGGGGCGCACCCGCTAAACACACGGCCTGCCCCTGAATGGCGCCGGCGATATTTACGGCAATTTCTTCACCTTCGCCTTGGCGGTTGCCAATGACCAGCCACAAACCCTCCTGACGGGCTTTTTTCCGGTAATGATTAAGAAGGTCCTCGGTCGGCATTTCCGTGTCGCCATATGTTTCGACCACCTTACAGCCCATCCATTCGGCAAAATTTTTCTGACTTCTCGCCGACAGGCAGGGCATGCCTACCAGTTTGCTGGAACGCGCCCGGGCGAGGCTGAGGGTTTCCACCTGTTTGAGCTGTTCAAGCAGACCGGGCAAACGCTCCTGCAGAAAGGTCTGATATTCCGGATAATGATCGATGATTATTTTTTGCACCTCTTGCAGAGTCTGCCGGTAATCCCCCGGCAGCGCGGGATTATAGCGGCTGTGTATCGGAATGCAGGGAGGAATCTTCCACTGTGACTCGTCTCGCACACGCAGGATCCAGGCCTGAAAAGGATGGTAAAGCAGCAACTCCGCCTGCTCCAGACTTGCACGCAAGTCGGCAGTCGGTGCCGGCTCTTTTTTGGCATCTTCCCGGGGCTGGACCAGTAAAACACACTCTGCCTCCTCGCCGAACAGGTCCGCCACGGCTGACGCCAAAAAGCTGTTGCCGCAGGCGATGCGCCTGCCTTCCGCGCCGACTACGGGTGATAGTATAAGCAGCCAGGCCATGCCGGCCATCATTCCCCTAATCAGTAGGTCCGTTTTTGTTCCTTTCATTTCTCCGTCTTTCTTCCCTTCGGCAGGTGAAACAGGCAAACACTATCCTCCCCGGCTTTTCCTCTTTGGTGCGCACCTGCCGGCAAGCCTGTCATCCGGGCACGGTAAAATTGTCCCAGTGCATCATGGTGGCCAAGGCCCTTTTTGTCTGGACCGGAGTTGCCCCCTGCGGAAAACCACAAGCCACCAGCGCAACCAGTTTCATATTCGCAGGAGCGTGCAGCATTTGCAGGATTGCAGAACAATAGGGTTTCTTGTCACCGGCCACCCAGCATGCCCCCAAGCCCAAGGCATGGAGTGCATTCAGACAGTTCACCACGGCCCCGACCCCGTCTTCAAGATAATATTTTGTGTCTTGGCACAGAAAAGCAATGCAAGCGGCGGCGGTGGCAATGAATCTGCCATTGTCCGTATACGCCGCAATTTTTCTCAACCTTTCCTTTTCCAGTACAACGACAAACTCCCAGGGTTGAAGATTGCGGGCCGTAGGCGCTTGGCTGGCAGCCGCCAGGGCTTTTTCCAACAACGGCCGAGGCACCGGGCGGGGCGCATACTGCCTAATACTGCGGCGGGTGTTTAATGCTATGATGGCATCCATGCTGCCTCCTGCTATGGTGCGTTTTTAAATTTTTACCTTCCTGGGTACTGCCGCTTCCCTGAAGACCTCCAACACCTTCCGGGCCATCACATCAAGGTTGAATTTGCGCAGTGCAATTTCCCTGCCTCTTTTTCCCATCAGCCGGCGCCTCTCAGCATCCGTCATCAAGCGGCCTAGTTTTTCTGCCAGATCACTGCTGTTGCCATAAGTAAACACTTCTCCGGATTCGCCTGGTTCAATAATCTCAGGCACCCCTCCGGTATCCGGTCCAATCACCGGCCTTTCCATGGCCATTGCTTCCACCAAGACCATGCCCAAGGATTCAAAAGCCGAGGCGTTCACCAGCAGGTCAAATGTATGCATCACCGCCGGCATATCGGTACGATAACCCGCCAGATGGATGCGCTGGCCAAGACCGCTGGCCGTAATGCCAGCTTTTATTTTTTCGACATAGGCTTCCTCGTTTTCACCAACTGCTTTGCCGACCAGCACCAAATGCCAATCCGGGAAGCGTGCGGCCAGATGCGTAAAGGCTTCGATGATAAAATGCGGTCCTTTACCCTGGTTCAAGCGTCCCACGTACCCTACAACCGGTTTGCCCGCCGGCACGCCAAATTCAGATCGCAGATCGGCATGACGGGTTAAGTCGGGATTCCATTGCCGGTTCAGCTCAATGCCGTTGTATATTGTCACCACCTTCGCGCCGGGCAGCCGTACGGTCTTGACGACATTATCGGCCACCACCTGCGATATGGCGATTACCCTGTCAACCTGTCCGTACACCCAATCGTGAAAAAAATCATGTTTCTTCTCCGTGGCATACACGTGTTTGGTGAGGACAATGGGAACGCCTCCGGCCAGCCGGGCGGCGATAATGAGGTTGGAAAGATCACGCGACCAGTGGGCGTGTATGACCTGGATTCTATTCTTTTTCAAAAACCGGGCAACCGCTAAAATGGAAGCGGGATTGAAATACCAATTCATCCTGGTCGGCTCCACCGGTATGTTCCATGCGCGGGAAAGCTTTTCCACCAGGGTGTGTAAACGGCACATCACCCAGGTCGGATGGCCCAAGGCGATGAGTTTGCGTGCCAAAACCGGGACATCAATTTCCCTGCCGCCAACGCCGGGCGAGGAAATCATTTGCAGATTGCGCATCGGCTCAGTGTTCATGCAAGTGTCTGCATCGTAGTGCAGCAGCCGCCTATTTTTCCTCATCCGGCATGTTACCGGAGAGCGGTTCTTCCAATCCTTCGGCTGCTGTATGCATGGCGGCTTCCTCAGCGGACATTGCCTCTTCAGGCTGCACCAAGGCTGCCGCTATTTCCGATTCATCCTCCGGTTGCTTGCCCGTCTGTTCTTTTGGCCAGGTTCCGTTCAGGACCATTTCCTGCTTTGCACCTTCAACTTCTCCGTTCTCAATCTCGGCTGCCTGGCTGGCAAAAGCCTTCTTTTTTTCCGCCGCCGGCGGCATCAACATCATTTTTTCCATACGGGTTTGACAAAACGTGCAAAATGTCTGGTTTTTTTCATCTAAACGCCAGAGCGTTGTCGTCGGCAGCATGATGCAGCTCTTGGTGGCACATGCTGGCAATCCCAGTGCCAACCCTACTTGAAAGACAGCTTCCTTCACCGCCCTTCTTAAAAAAAGCTCCAATTTTGAGGGTTTCTTGTAATACTCCTCCCGCAGGCGGGCCAAAGCAATGACACTGATGCTTTTTTCCGGTTTGGTAAGGCCAAAAATGAAATTTTTTTCACCGGCAAACATATCCGCGTCTACAATTCCTAAAATCGCCACCAGGCTTTCGCGTTTGCGCGCGGACGCCAGCTCCAACAGGCGTTCCGCATCATACTGCCGCCTTTCATCCGAATACATGCTGGTATCAGGCTCCTCCGAACGGCCTATATGCACATGATATTTGTACATTTTCCGCAGCGCCACCGCCACCTCTCCCAGTATGTCAACCAGCACTTTGCCGATGGGAACCAGCAGAATTTCCTTCCGTGTTTCTCGTGATCTTTCCATCCCTTCCTCCTTCAAGTCCGTTTCGTCTGACATGGGTTATTGGTTTTATTAAAAAACCTGCGGTTGTCTTTTTCAGATCACTGCTGTTTGGAGCGCAGGTGCCGAAAACCCTCCCTTATCATAAAAAAAGACAAACCCAATAATATCAGGGCCAGCCCTCCCAAAACCGGCTTTCCCTGTTTGATAAACATCCAACCTTGATAACACAAGGCCCCGGTGGCCGTCAAGAACATGAAGACCGCCGGATAAAATGTCAATCCTGCCGGCCGCCGGCGCTTTAGCAAATAAAAACTGACCACCAATAATGTCAAAGCGGCCACCAGCTGGTTGGAAGCGCCGAAAATCGGCCATATTTTCTGCCAGTGCCCCAAAGCCAGAAAGGCGGCGGCAATTACCACCAGCAGCCCGGCCGCAAACCGGTTCCGGCAAAAAGGTATCCGTAATACATCCCCGAACAATTCCTCGGTAAGATAGCGTGTAATTCTGGTGGCCGAATCCAGTGTTGTCATCACAAACGAATTCAACATGATAATAGCGATGGTCGTGCCCAAGACGGTGCCAAACAAAGGCGCAGTGATCCGGCCGTAGCCCTTGGCAAAAGCGCCTATCCAATTGCCGCCGGCGAGCAATTCCGGCAGGATAAAGCCCTCCCGGCCGGAACCGGTGCGCCAATACAATCCCGCCCCAACCGCTAATAAAGCCAGCAAGGCCAGCACCGCTTCCAAAATCATGGCGCCATAGCCTATGCGCAAGGCATGGCGGTACTCGCCCAATTGTTTTGAGGTGGTGCCGGAAGCGACCAGAGAATGAAATCCGGAAACAGCACCGCAGGCGACAAATACAAACAGCATCGGCCATATCGGTCCGGCAGCGGGAGTAGCGGAAATATAGGCCGGAACATCAAGTGGATAGCGGGTTAAAGTCACCCCCAAAAATCCGGCGCCGAGTCCAAAAAACAATATATACATGGAGAGATAATCCCGAGGTTGCAGCAGCAAATCAACCGGAAGGATGGAAGCAGCCAACGCATACGCCAGCAACAGCAAAATCCAAATCTGCGTTGCCTGGGATCCTGGAATGTGGACCGGAAAGATAAAACCAAGACCGATGAATCCCGCCACGCCCAGCAAGGCGACGATCGTGGCCAGCCACAGATTGCCCTGCTTCCTGTTTATGCTGAAGCCCAGACCGAAGGCTGCAGCGATCAAACCCACGGTCGGCAGTACGACCTGCGGTTCCTCCACCAAGGTATTGGCGGTTGCGGCTGCAAATACAGCCACGACCAGGATCAGGGACAGCCATAAAAAAGCGGCAAACAACAAACGCGCCGTCCGGCCCACGACCATTTCGGAAACATCGGCAATGGAACGTCCGCCATGGCGCAGGGAGATCATGAGCGCAGAAAAATCATGTACCGCGCCGACAAGAATGCTTCCCAAAATAATCCACACCAGAGTCGGCGCCCAGCCCCAGGCGGCCACGGCCAAAACCGGCCCCAAAATCGGCCCTGCTCCGGCAATGCTGGCAAAATGATGCCCGAATAAAATCAACCAATGACGCGCCGGCACATAATCAACACCGTCCGGTTTCTCCTGGGCCGGGGTCTTGTCCTTGCGGTCCGATTGCCAGACGCGCGCCGTTAAACGGCCGTAGGTAAAATACCCTCCCAGCAAAACCACAATGCCTGCCATCCCCAACCAAAGTGAATTCATGTACTCCCCCTTGGCCTGTCATGCCAGCAAAGATCTGTGTTGTCCGTGGCTTTGCTGTACGGCTAAGGTTTAATTATTATTTTTACACTTACGGCCAATAGCAGAAAGCCAAGGGCCCGTTTCAGGACTACAGGCGGGACATCCGCGATCATTTTCGCACCCACGTACCCCCCGACCAAAAATCCCATACAGATCCATAAAGCCGCCTGCCAATCAGCCTCTCCCCGGCGCAGGTATTGCCAGGCGGCCAATATGCCGATCGGAGGCAGCATGAGGAGCAGCGTGGTTCCCTGGGCCATTTTTTGACTCATGCCTCCGATATAGACCAAGAAAGGAATAATGATGACGGCGCCGCCAATGCCCATGGCCCCGCTGGCAATTCCGGCGGCGAGTCCGATAAACAGCATTCCGGCATAAAAAAGCATTTTTTCACCCCTTGAACCCATGAAATAAAAAGACCATCCCCGGTAAACAGTCAAGGAAACCACAGGCGAGGCAAACATCGGGCAGAGGCACAGCCCCTGTTTCCCGGCATCATGGTAAAAACACGGTCATGCCTCCATTATTCGAGCAAGCTGGCTTTTCTTCTTTCATTGGTTCGACGGTCCTGCCGCCTTCTTTCACGCCTGCGGCGTTCGTAGGCTACGTGAATAATCGTCTTTCTGCGGTCATCAAAGCGGCGTTCAAGATCGCGTCTTTCTTGTTCACGGCGGTCATGGACAATCAACAGGGTCTTGGGCCGGATGGCGCGAAAAATAAGATATTTGCTCTCCAGGGCCACCGCCATCAGGATCAAGTCCCCGACTTCAATCCCCTGCTTTTTAAACCATTCTTTCAGCCCAAAACCCACTGGCCAGAAGCGCTGTCTTTTAAAGACTTTTCCCTTTTTACCTTTGGTGCGGCGCTGCCGGCAGCGGTACGTGACGGGCTCCTCGGATTTGCCGTTTACATTGATCATTACCACCTGCAGCAATTCTTCGTCAAGGTAGCAGCGCGGTGGAACGTCCATATTGGAGAGATTGAGATAACCGTCTGCCACCTCAGTAGGCGAAAGCCTGTTCTCGTACACACTGTCCGGATCCACCGCTTCCCGGAACAACACGCGATTCCACAATTCTTTAACTTTATGCATGGTTTTTATCACCCCTCGGCGATTGCATCTGGAAACAAGTTGCCAGTGAGTATGATAGTCATTGCCGGTGAGAAAATCAAGAAAAAAGGTTTTAATCGATCTTGAATTCAACCACAAGTTTCCGGATGTTTTGGGCATCCTCGCTGAGTTTTTGGATGGAACCGGTGATTTGTTCAAAGGAGGCCGTCTGCTCCTCCACTGAAGCGGCCACGGATTGGGCCGCGGAGAAATTGCTCTTAACCAGTTGTTTCACATATTCCACTTGTTTGATCATCTTGTTCAACATATCGGTTTGTTGCACCAGGCTGCCGGATATTTCAGCCGTCACGCCAGCGGAGTGTTCCGCGCTTTGCATGATGGTCGACAAGGCTTTGCCGGTCTCGTCAATCATTCGGGACCCTTGACCCGCCACTTCCGTGCCCTGGCGGGTTGCTTCACCGGTCCCCTTGACTTCGTTTTGTATTTTTTCAATCAGATCATGGATTTGTCCGGACGCCGTAGAAGCATCTTCGGCCAGTTTCCGCACCTCCTCCGCCACCACGGAAAAACCGCGCCCGGCCTCACCGGCTCTGGCGGCTTCAATCGCGGCATTGAGCGACAGCAGGTTGGTTTGGGATGCGATTTTGCGGATCGATTCCACAAATTCACCGATGCCGCCCAGGGACTTGTTGAGCCGCTGCATACGTTCCTCGATTAAATTCATCTTGTCGGATATGCCGTTGATGACTTTTACCGAATCCTGCACGGTTTTGCCGCTGTCCCGCGATACTTTTTCCGTTTCCGCGGAAACCTGATAGGCATCCTGCGACTTTTGGGTTATGAGTAAAATCGTGGTTAATACCTGCTCGATGGTATTATGGGTGGTGGTGGATTCCTGTTCCTGTTTTTCCAGGTCATGCGTCACGCCCTGGACCGTCATGTTCACGCTGTCGGCATTGGCGCTCAATTGCTCGGCAGTGGAGGATATCTCCTCCAAGGAAACGTTCATCTTGGCGACCAAACCCACGATATCCTTCACTATCTGGTAAATATTTTGAATAAATTGATTGAAGGAATCGCCCATTTCTCCGAATTCATCCTCCCGTTCCAGCGACAACCGCTGGGTCAAATCTCCTTTCCGGGAGGCAATGTCTTTCATGCGCTGGATGAATTGATTGATGGGGGTCAGGAGGAATTTCGCAAACGACATGCCGGCCAGCGTGCTCACCCCCAGCGCCAGGAGGCAAATCAGCAACAGCTGTGAGCCAATTCTGCGTTGAACGTTTCGCAGGCGCTGCATGGACATGCCCACATGCACGGCGCCGATGAATTTGGTGTCCTCCTCCATCGTTTCAGCTGTGCCCTCCATGCCTTCCAGCAGGGAGAGTTCCTTGTTGACGATGTTCTGGGTATCTGTTATCGGCTTGCGCACGCCGATATAATTGTCATAGGCCTCTTTCCCGTCCGGCAGGGTGATTTTTTTCAATTTGATTTGTTCTTCCGTCTCCAGCCCGCGTATCTTGCCCAGGAGATAAGCAAAATCAATGGTGCCGTTTTCCGCCACCACTTGATGGTTGCGGTCCAATACCAGCACCCACAATATATCGGTTTCCCGCATCAGGCTGTCCATCAGTGTGTACAAAGTATCACGATCCTGATTGGTCAACACGGTCTGGCAATTAAGTGCCAGGGTTCGCGTCAGAGACTTGGCGCGCTCCAGCACCTCGGTTTTAATATAAAGATGCTGCTGGATATAACTGGGGATGAAAAAGGCCGCGCATAAGCCGAAGACAAAAACATATATAAAAACGAATATGGATTGTCGGATACTCTTTTTCCTCATGTGGAGTCATCCTTGATTCATTCTCGAATGATTTGCACGTTGTTCAAGCTAGGCAGATCGGATATTTCCAGCCTTTTTTGAGTTTCCGTGTTGACATACAGGATGAGTTTGCGCGGAAACTCTACATTCCTAACAGCTTGGCCAGCCAAAAACTTACGGGTAATTTCCGCAGTCTGTGCGCCCATGTCATTATAATCCACTGATAAAGCCGCAAAAGCCCCCGCTTTAACATGATACCTGGAAAGTGCCATAAAAGCCATCTTTTCTTTTAATGTGTATTTAATCATTTCCTGGACAATTTCCGGTTTGGTTGTGGTCGGATCAACCACCATCCATAGCACACCCACCTTTTCGGGCGTCAGTTTTTGCAGGACCTTGGGTACATCCGCCTCTGTCTCCACGGCTATTGGAAACAGGGTGAGATTCATTTTTTTTGCGATTTCACGCGCCTGGTTTACTATGCTTCCGGAATAATAAATATTATATATAACGCCGATTCCCTTATTGTTGGGCACAAACCGCGAAAGCACCTCCATTTGCCTTTCTGTCTTGACCTGCATAAGAAGACCTTTGGCGCTGCTGCCGCCTCCTTCCGGAGGTTCCAAAACCATGGTATAAATCACGGGTATCTTACTCAAGGATGAGCAGGCCGCCAAGGTTGCCTCTGATCCGATAGTCACAACCAAGTCCACGGATTCAGCAGAGATTTTTTGCATAATCCTTTCGCCCTGGGCTTTATCCCCGGCCATATCCATCTTCCCGGCGCCGCCTTGAATGGTCCGGGAAAAACCCTCCCATGCCTGCTCATAGGGTAAAATGGAACGACTGAGAACCACCATTATCTTTTCTGCCTGACTGTGGGCTGAAACGCCCAAACATATCAAGCATAAAATCGCAATTCTCCATGCTTTCATCAGTAAACCACCTTCTATCTCCTCATTTTCAAATGTTATCATACTTTGATATCTCACATATATCTATCAGATTCTCGGAATCGTTCGCATTTGACTTTAGTAAGACAGTATAATTTTGTACTACTTTCTGCTGTTTAATTAGACCCCGGTAACTAACATTATATTTGCCGTGAAGAATAGCCAAAACCATCCATTCCTTTTTTTTATTGCATTTTTTTGACGGACAGCAAGCGCCTCTTTATAACAGAAAACTCGGGGTAAAGAAACTACAAAAAATGCACTTTGTCATTTTTTTAAAAAGTATGATGAGTCACAAGTGTCCAAACCGGGATAGAGAAAGACACTGCAATTATCAAAAATCCCCGCTCTTAAAGAGCGGGGATTTTTGATCTGAGTGGTAGAAAGGCATTATCTTATGCCGCATCTCCGCTTATGGCGGAGATGTCCCCGGCTTCAAGGCCGGGAATAAAGCGGTTGCATATTAATAAATTGGCGCCAGTAGGCACCCGGACCGCCGGATGGATTATTCGGAAGTAAAAGGACGCCTACAGCAGCCCTGACTGGATAGATTATTCGGAAGATAAAGGACGCCTACGGCGGTATTTGCGTAATTCAGACAGCAATGATGATGAGCAAGAAGAATTTTTCTGCCTTGCGCCTTGGATGATCATCCCCTGTAGTTATAAAAATCCACCGCGCTTGACCGCATCATGCTCCTGCGCGCGAAATGATTCCAATCTTTGGTTGTACGTATAAATGACCTCATGCTTGCTCAGGACACCCAATAATTTTTTACTGCCGCTTTCCAATACCGGCAGTTCATTCATATCATATTGGGCAAATTTTGTAATAACTGCGTGAAGATTTTCCGCAGGGGTGACAAAAGGAAACTGGATTTTGGCCACATCCGCCGCTATGACCAGGTTCAAATCCAGTTCTCCCTCAAAAAGCACATCCCGCAAATCCCGGAAATAAATCATGCCCAGGACCCTTTCCTCCTGGTCCACCACCGGCAGCATATTCTGTTCATACCCGCGTATTTTTTTAAGCATATGGGACAGGCTGGTGACTGCACGGACCGAAAGCGGTTTGGCCTTCAAAGCGCGGGTATCCGTGACGGTCAATCCATCCAACAAATCGGCGATGAAATCACCCTTGTGAGCGGGTGAATCTATTGTGCTCAGCGCCTGTTTTTCATAGATGCTGTGATTGCGGGTAAACAGCACGGTAATGGCCGAGACCAGCATCATGGGCACCAAAAGGCCGTAACCCCCCGTCATTTCGGACACCATAATGATACTGGCAATGGGGACTTTGGCGATGCCGGCAAAAAAGCCGCCCATCCCCACCACCACCAAAGCCGTGGGATCAGGAACATATTGGGCGGGCAGCCAGGCGGCAAAAGTCGTTCCCACACATCCGCCCAGCATGGCGCCTATAAACAACGACGGGGCGAAGACGCCGCCGGATCCCCCTGAGCTGATGGTAAAAGAAGTGGCGAAAATTTTCCCAAAAACCAAAAGCACCATGAGCGTAGCCGTAAGCTTGTGCTCCATGGCCATTTGCATCACCTCATATCCCCCGCCCCAAATTTGGGGCAATAGCACAGCAAGCAGTCCCAACAAAAGCCCGCCCAGAGCCGGTTTCAACCACTGGGGAAGAGCCAGGGGTTTGAATAATTTTTCTCTCAGGCCATAAAATATCCTGATGTAAAATACTCCCGCCAGGGCGCACAACAAGCCCAAAAAAGTATAGAGCACCAATTCCTCCGCGCGTTCAAACCTCAGGGGAGGAATGCTGAAAAGCTGTTCGCGGCCGACCAAACGGGTATAAAGCGAATAGGCGGTAAGTGAGCTGATGATGTTTGGAATAAGCGCTTCGGTCTCCAACTCGTGATTGCGGTATAATACCTCTGTGGTAAATATGGCCCCGCCCAAAGGCGCTTGAAAAATGGCGGATATGCCCGCAGCCGCACCGGCCAACACCATCAAACGCCGGTCCTTGACGGATACTTTCAAATATCTTCCCGCCAGGGAGCCAAAGCCGGCTCCGATCTGGGCGATAGGGCCTTCGCGGCCGGCGCTCCCGCCGCTGCCAATAATGGCAGCGGAAGCAATGGTCTTAATCAACGGCACCCGTCCCCTGATCAAACCCCTGCCTCTGTGAAAGCTGTGAATCACGCCGTCTGTTCCATGCCCTTCGGCCTCGGGCGCCCACAGGTAGACCAAAACACCAGAAATCAATCCGCCGATCATCGGTATGAGGGGAACACACCACCAATATTTGGCATGAAAAAATGTTTTCCAGTAACCAGAAAGCACGCTGCTTTCAGGAACCAGGCGATGAAGCAGGCCGCCGGTAAATAGCGCCTTGGAAGCATCCAGGAGCAGCATGAAAAACCAGGCGCCCAATCCTCCGGCCAATCCAATCAGCATGCCTATAAAGATCCACTTGCCGATCAGATTCAATTCAAAGCGCTGAAATACATCCTTGAAAACCGCCAGCAACTGCATTTTCACCTTTGCCGAGGTGCTGCTCTTCATGCCGAATCCTCATTGGCGACCCGCAAGGTTTTAATGTGTTCCACTGCGCTTTGCCATTGCCAGCGCAGTGTTTGCCTTGCCTTTTCATCTATCCCCGGTTCAAAGGTATGCTCGCATTGCCAGGGACAAGGCGGGGTGTTCTCTCCTGCCCAGAGGCCGGCGTGCCAGCCCAGCCAGCGTGCCATACCCAAGGCAGCCAAATGCTGCTGCAGGGAACGTTCAACAGGAACACCCAACAGGTCTGCCTGGAATTGAAGGAGAAAATCAATCCTCGCCGCCCCTCCATCCGCCCGTAGACACCGTACCCGCGGGAGCAAGGTTTTTTCCAACATGACAACAGCATCAGCGACTTGATGGGCCATGCCTTCCAAGGCGGCGCGTATAAGGTGTCTGCGCGTAGTTTTATACGTTAACCCCAGCACCGCGCCATGGTTTAAAAGGTTATATTGGGGTGGACCCAAATCGGACCAGGCGGGTATAAATGACAGGTCTCCGGTTTCCGAGACTGCCCGGGCATCCTCACCCGCTTGCCCATATTCGCTGATGAGGCCCAATCCGTCCTTTAGCCACTGTATAACAAAACCTCCTGTATGCACGGGCAACTCGGCGGCATAAAAGTGTTTCTCCTGATCCTGCCAGGCAAGGGCTGAGAGGGTGCTGCCTCCGCCGGGTATTTCCTCCCCCGCCGCATATTGCAGGTTGAACGTTTTTCCGCAATGCCAATGGATGCCCCCTGCCTGGCCGTCCGTCTGCGCATAAAGCTCGGCGGACGGAACAGTAGCCACTGCCAAAATGGGCACTGTAAAACCGGCGGCAATGGACGATGTCTGGCCGTAGTCGGCAACAGTGCTTTGTACTTTGGGCAACAAAGCGGCAGGTACGCCAAAAGCAGCAAGGAGCTGCGGTTCCCACCGGCGGGAGTTGATATCATACAGCAAGGTTCTGGCCGCATTGCTGACATCGGTTGCATGCACCCCACCCCGCGTCAAATTCCATATGATCCAGGTATCCAATCCGCCATAGGCAAGATCGCCGTTGCGGGCCCGCTCCTTTGCATCAGGAAAGTGTTCAAGAATCCAGGCTATCTTGATGGCTGCCAAATGGGGTTCCACAAAAAGTCCGGTCCGATAGCGGACCATGGGTTCTTTCCGGTTTTTTTTGAAGAATTGACACAAAATGTGATTGCGCCGATCCTCGCTGCCCAGCACGGCATGTATCGGCCTGCCTGTAGTCCGGTCCCAAATCACCATGGCGTCTCGCACATTGGTCACGGCCAAACCAGCCAGCCGTTCTTCCCCCACCGTGTTCACCACGTTTTGCAGGACTTTGAGGCAGGCCATCCAAATTTCATCCGCGTTCTTTTCCACCCAGCCGTTTTGGGGATAATAAACCGCTGTTTCGCAAACCGCCTGCGCCACAACCTCGAAGGAGCGGTTAAAGGCTACAGCCCGATTCCGAAGTTTGCCGATTTCCAAAACCAGCACTACATCACGCATACACTTCCTCCCTGCACTATGGGCATATATGCATACACACCTAGGCAGCATCCGCCTTAATCCGGCACGCCGCCGTTCAAGGCGCAGGCGCCGTTACTGCAGCCTTCACAGCTTCCGGTTTCCGACTGCCCTGTTTCCCTATTGAAACGAATGGGTGCGCCTTTGATAGTAATCCCAGGAGCTGTAAAAACGCGTTCACCCGCATTTGCACACCTTGGACAGGCCTCGGCCTGCGCAGCTTGCGCCATAGATTTTTCAACCTCAAATTGTTTATTACACTTCGCACAATAATATACGTACCGTGCCATCTTGCCAATACCCCGCTTTTTTTAAATTTTTTCCACCAATCATCTGATCGTACACCCCGGACAACATGAAGTCAATAGCCCGGCTCGCGGCCGCCACCGCAAGGCCTTTGCTGGTTTTCACATCCGGGTGTTTATGCGGAAGCGACCACAATCTTTTTACGCCAGAGGATGAAAAGGATGCCAAGACACATCGTTGGAATTCCCACCGCTGCACCGGTTACCAGGAGCCCGTTTCGTCCCAGCGACAAAGCCAGCAACAGCACCCCCAGCGCCGTCAGACCGGCGCCGTAGGGCACGGGAGCCCGGCGGGCCAACAACACAAATAAAATAATAGCGCCACCCGGAGCCGCCGCAACCAGATGATACCAGGCCGCAGCTCCAGTGCCAACAACAGTAAGCAAACCGAATAAAAACCAAAAACTGCCTATAAAGATACCCAATGCCAGCAAAAGCAATAATTGCCACGGGTGTTCTTTTCTCAAGAATATTTCCTCCGGCTGCGAAAAAATATCATGATACCGCCAAAATGCCGCAGGAACAGCCCCCCGCATACTCCCCCGAAAACCGGTAAGGCCGAGACCGCGAAGCATCAGTCAACGGCTGTGACCGAGTCCCAAAACCGCCGAATAACCTGACGGCCGTAAAGCGTCACCATATGCCCCTTGACCTGGGCTTGTTCCATAAGTTTAACCATGGTTAATTGTGGTATTCGCGCCAGCATGTCTGCGTACTGCCGTCCGAATTCACCCACCATCTCCGGGGTAACTTCCAGATGAAATTGAAAACCCCAGGCGTTTTTGTAGCGAAAAGCCTGATTGGGATAGTCTTCAGTGCCGGCCAGGCATTCAGCTCCTTTGGGCAGATAAAATCCTTGCTCATGCCATTGAAAAACCGGCAACTCCCTGGGGAAGGCCAGCATTAATGCATCCTGTGTGCCGGCATGGTTTAAAGTAACCGTGGAATAGCCTATTTCCGCCCGCGGACCATTGGAAACTGTTGCTCCCAAGGCGGATGCCAGCATCTGGGCGCCCAGGCACACACCCAGCACGTGAATGTTTTGGTCAACCAATTGGCGCAAGTATTTTATTTCACGGTGCATAAAGGGGTAGTTGTCCGCATCATTGGCGCTCATGGGCCCACCGAGGACAATGGCCGCCAGGGTATCTTCCACAGCCGGCATGGATACTCCTTCCCAGACTCTGATATATTCATACCGGGCATACCAGCGCTTCAATTCCTCTTCCCAAATGCCCAAGGGTTCGCAGTCGATGTGCTGCAGCACATAAAATTTTTTCACAGCCGAATCCCTCCGTCATATTGCATGTTCTTTAGCACAACCGTCTGTACTGTGGCACTGCTGCCGGCTGACGCCTGTTCCCGTCCCCCGGCACCGCATTCCCGCCAATGGACCTTCACGGATAGTGTTTGCATTGAAAAACAAATCTTGGCCGTGCGTGTCTCCATTTTAACCTTTGTGCTTCCCCTTCTTCAACTGCGAAGTGCTGGTCAGCGCCCGCTCTTTTGTTTTTCCCCGGTCTTCCCCCCCGGCAAGACCTCAGCGATCACGGCCTAAAATACATATAATGGCCTGTCAAACGCGCACCCAGGGACTCGATGACACCGCGGGCAGCATCGTTTTCAGGATTGCTGACCGCAACAAACAACTTGCCTTCATTGATCTCCCTTTTGACAGCATACGCGGTCAAATAGCGTCCATAGCCCTTGTTTCTGGCCTTTTCCAAAACCAGCGTAGACACAGTCATATAGCGTTGAATCTGCGGCACAACATAGCACACCGCCTGAATGGCGCCGTGCACCCGCAAGCGGTAATGCCTCCACAAAGCCAGACTCTTGGTAAGAGCGATCTCATCCGGCATGCCGCCGTCTTCAGGAGGAAAGGAGGCGTAGATCGGCAATAAATCCTGGGCATCATCCAGCGTGCTTTCTTCAATGGTTAAATAATCGTCCTCTGACCAGTGCGGTTCGCGCTCCAAAAGATACAATGAATATGCAACCTGGTTGGGAATCCTGAGATCCATCAACAAAGGGAAGCCCCGCGTATCATCGGTCCGGCCAATGATGGTCGCAGGCTCCATTTTTTGAATGATCAGCTCCAAAAGGCGGCGTGCATACTTGGTCTGCTCAACGTCTAAAAAAAATTCCGGAACCGCCGGGGCAATGCCCGGCAGCAGCGTCTCCTTGGTCAGGGTGACATAACCCAGTATCTGTCCCACATCTTCCACCATGTAGGTCTGTCCCATTTGGTACAAAGCTTCATGAAAATCAGGTATAACCGGGATGCCCAAATACGCGCGGTATTTTTTTCGCCGTTCCTCCAGTTTTTCCCTGGCAATAGTCCTAAGCTCCACTGGGGTCCTCTGCGCGGGGCCAGCGGACGGGAATTTGAATCTCTGTTACATATGCAGTTGCGTCCGCAGGCGGGCCAACCAGGTAAAACTCCCGCGGGGATCCCGCCAGCTCATAGCCCTTATCATGAATCCAGGAGAGCAACCGTTGGTACGCTTCCTTCAGCCCCTCCCATGAGCCCTGGTGGTTTTCGCAGGCCACGGTCATGATTCCCTGTGTCACCACCGTCATTTCCCCGTCACCCATACAATCTCCGGCCAATTCACGCGCAGCGGCAAAATGCGCCTGTTCGCGATTGATGACATCCGGCTGGTCGTAGATGATCACCATGCGTTCGCCTTTCAAGGACACATTTTTCATTTTTAAAAAATCCTCAATGCGGCCAAACGCTTCGCCTGCTTGTAACAAGGAACCCTTTGTTTCCAGGCACAGCAATTTTCCCGATTCAATCTGCTTGATTTCCGGCATGACGCTTAATCCCCCCAATCATAGTGTCCGCCCATGGTACCAAGCCGCACCCGCGGCAATTATTGATCAAGGCTTTCCAGCATTTTTTCGGCAATACGCAAGGCATCCGCCTGTTCGCCGTCTGCCAGACGGCGAACAGCTTCCTGCAAAAACTGGCGGGCTTCGGCAGAAGCCCCCCGGGCTTTGGCCAGGCGCGCCAAATTAATATACGCCGGCCCATATTTCGGGTAGTACTTCAGGCAGGTCTTGTAATTCTCCTCGGCTTTGGCATATTTTTTCAAATGGGTATTCAGACTGCCCCAATAAAAATGAACAGCCGGTTCGTGCGGATCAAGCTTCAATACCTGATTGAGCAGATCAGCCGCCTTGGGGTACTGTTCCTGGTCCACCGCCTGAAAAAAATCCTGGTAGACGGGCCATTTTTTAATAAAACGCTGATACGCCGCCGACTGTTTGTCCTTGGGGCGCATGGTGATGAATACTTCCATGGCCCGCATGCCTTCCGTGAAGTCATAGTGCTTGGATTTGTTCTCGAAATTTTCGCCGGCTTGCAATAAAAGCGGCAGCTCCTGCGGCAGCCCAAAAAAAATCGTCTTCCAAGAAGGCACCTGCACCATCACCAAACGGGGTTTGGAAGCATCGACCGTTGTCGGCGGAGCCGTCTTCTCTCCCCTGGCCGCAGTGCCAAGACATACGAGCACCATCAGCACGAAACCACCTGTCCGCTTCAGCAACATGATCATCCTCCTAACATAGTTCCAGCACATGGCGCAGGGAGTCTGTCATGGCAATCCCCTCCGCCTGCCGGCACACGCCGCGCCAGATCCACAAGGCATCCACCCCCGCGGCCCGGGCCCCATAAACATCATCTTCCACTGAGTCGCCGACATGCATGGCCTCTTGCGCTGTCACCCCTGCCCGTTCCAGGGCCAATTGGAAAATAGCGGGATCCGGTTTGGCGATGCCCACTGCAGCCGAGGCTATAATAAAAGTGCAATATCCGGAAAGCTGCAGGCGGTCACAGATGGTCATCAGCCGGGAATCCCAATTTGAAACAATGCCCACCACTACTCCGCGCCGCCTGCATTCCTTCAGCACTTCCGGAACCTCGGGAAAAAGGCGCCAGACCTGCTCGCTGGCAAAAAGGTCATACAGTCTCTCAAAATAAGCGTCAAATGGTTTAAGTCCCCCCAGGCGGTCCACCACGCTCTTTACCAGATCATACCACCAGGCACGCTCTTGTCCCTTGCTCTGGGGCGAAGTAAAATGCCCGCCGCCGGACCTGCGCTGCCATTCTTTCCGAAAAAGCGTCTCCAGTGCGCCGGCTTTAAATCTGACGCCATACTCTTTGGCCACTTGGGCGTAGAGTTCACCTACCGAAGGTTGAATTTCAAAAAGGGTGTTGCCCGCATCAAAAAAAACCGCTTTGTGTTTGGTGTGTTGCAAAGAGCCGTCGGGAATGACAAGCATGTTTTTTTTCCTTCACGAACAAGCTGCTGTTACTTGTTTTTTTCATCATCAGGCATGGCTTCTGGAATAACGGCCTGAATGCTTTCGATCCGCGAATCCGGGACCGGATGGACGAAAATAAAATCCAAAGGCCTGTCCCCTCCTGCCCGGTTCATGCGTCCATTCCCATGATTGGCAATGGCATGGCGATGTCTGGCCCCGCCGCCAGACCGTCGGCATCTTTGGTCAGCGGCAGAATGCAACCACACCATCGCCGTCCGGGCAATGGCGGCATCTCGCCAAACCGCCCCTTGATTGTTGGTCATGCAACATCCCCCTGTTTGATCACATGCCCGGCGTTAAATTTTCCAGGGTTCCCCGATACACGGCATAGTCGCCGGGCGAATAAAGGACAAAAATAATTTTCTCCAACCCGGTCTGTTCCCTTTCCACGTATGTCTTTGCCGTGTTGAGGGCGACTGCTGCCGCTTCGGCCACTGGGTATCCGTAGGCTCCGGTGGAAATCGAAGGAAATGCCAGCGAATGCAAGGCCATTTTGTCCGCCAAGGCCAGACAGCTGCGGTAGGCCATGGCCAGTATCCGCGCCGGTGATGAGGCGCCCTCCCGCCAGATGGGGCCGACCGTATGAATAACATTGCGGGCGGGCAGTCCGCCGCCGGTGGTGATGACAGCATGCCCGGGTTGAAGCGATCCAATTTCGGCGATGATGGCTTGGCAGGCGCGCAAAATAGCGCGCCCCCCGGCTCGGTGAATGGCGCCGTCAACACCGCCCCCTCCTGCCAATGATGCATTGGCGGCGTTCACGATGGCATCCACCGCATATTTGGTGATGTCACCAACCTCCAGTGTCAGCAGCGTCTGTTTGATTCTTTTTTCCATCAGCCGCCTGCACCTTTACTTCGTTCCCGGAGGAAATTGGCCTTTGCCGGCATTCGCTGCGGCCGGTGTCTTGTCCGGAATCCCGCCGGCTACTTTTATTTGCAAAACAGGAGTGCCTGGTCCTGCCAGCCAGAAATAAGCGCAGCTGGTGAATACGCAAATATCACGCAGCATAAAGCGGCCGCCTGGACGCAACAGATCTTTGGTTACAAACCAGTTTATGCCTATAAGGTGAACCAGCACCATGGCTGCCAGGGCGGCCAAGGCCCATTGAAAGCGGATCCCCGAAAGTATCATCAGGCCTGCCACGATTTGCACAACTAAAAAAAGTATCCCTGCCCCGTTTGCCAGCACATCCGGGAAAAAAGGAATCTGGGCCAGGGCTTTATTCAACAATATACTGTAGGCATTGGCGTCAACTGCTTTCAGCAAACCATCCCAAAGACAATAAATCCCCAGTATCAGCCGAAATAGTAAATGGGCCCTGCCCGCATAGCCTGGAAATCCCTCCACATTCCGCCTTTCGGGATTAAAAGGATCCGTAGGATGGGTTAATAAAACTAAAAATCCCCCCAGCCACACCAGGGATTTCAAGGTCAGCGGTCGAAAAGGCCCCAATACGGCATTGATTTTCGGCGTCAGAAAAGAGAAAACCACGATTGTTAAAACCAGGAGGGAGGCCATGACCAATGATGCTTCGCGAAAATACCAGCCGGTCAGCAACATGCCGCCGGATACGAGCAAAACCAAAAACCAAACCAGTAGAATTTGTCCTGCCAACACGCCTACCATGGGAAAAGCACCGATAAAAGTAGTGATTTGCTGCTGATGCACGACCACGTCCCAAGCCGACCAGAGCGTAAAAAAACCGGTTCCCAACCGGAGGTAATAAAGGCCCAGGTGCTTTTTTGGCGCACGCATGTCTCCGTTCAATGCAGATCACCTCCTTGGCTGAAGACGCTGAAAACCACGACATAGACGCTTATTATATGATATGTATCCCCATGTGTCCAAATGAATTTCAACAGCAATGGTACTCTTCGTGCTTCTGTGCGCGACCATTGCGCAGCGCCGCGTACTGCAGCCGCGTCCACCTCTGCCCAGTGATTCAAGCCCATGGTTTGAGCAATAACATCCATCCCCGCGCTTACAGTGCGGGGCAATGAACCTCTCCGGGCTAAAACCCGGAGTTTCTCCCCCTTTGGAAAAGGGGGCTACACAACTCCGCTTCGCTCCGGGATGCCATTCATCCCCGGGCTAAAAGCCTGGGATTTTCTGGCATTTCGAATAAAATAATTGACCGCTTGGTCTGCTTTGGTTAATATGTTTTTGCAACAGCGTCTGGAGGGGCATGGCATGATCAGGGAAATAACCATCATCAAGTTAAAAGCCGAGATACTGGAGGAAGCCATTCAACTCTTCGAGAATTATGCGGCGTTTAAAAGAACCCGCCCCGGCTGCCGTACTGCCGGAGTCAACAAAATGGTAAGCGATCCCTCTTTGCCCTATCTTGACCACCAGTCTTTTTTACTCTATGCCGAATATGACAACCTCAAATGCCTGGCTGAATGCACGCATGCCCTGCAAGAACATTTTCATCTGCACAAGCTGCCTTTCCAGGAATTTATGATCGGCCCGCCCATTTACGGCATCTTCGAAGCCTGACCATCGAGATAGGTGCCGTAGTTAGAATATTAGAATAAACTCTCCTTCGAGCGTTGCCCCATTCCTGGCGGCTACCTGCCGGGTCTCCCAGATACCTCGGTTTGTCTTTCCGCGCGCGCTCTCCACAATCACCCCGGACAGCCCCTCGGGTGCTTTTGCTCGTTTCTTCCCCTCGGATGCCTGGCTTCACCTTCTTCGGTAGGTTGGCCGCTGTCGCTTTGTGTAACGAGGTCGAATCGGTTCGCTTTTACTAGGGCTCGCGCGTTTGCTGTCCGACAGGGTCTCCCTGCCTTTGCCTTTCCTTTCTTGCTGACCGGCCTACTTCCCGCTCTGATTGCTCTTTGCAGGCGGCCGCAGCTACATGGGGTACGAGCAATTCCATGCCTGACACGTTTCAGTCAGGTAGACAAACCAGGCTTGCCTGGCGTACCGAAGGTCACGAAGAACACCAATAACTTTTTTAAATCTGTGTAATCTGTGGATTCGCTGGAATTCAATATTCGATGCCTTTTCTGGCCTTCACACCTCGGCGGAAGTAGTGTTTTTTCTCCTGCATCACGGTCACCAAATCCGCCCGCCGCTTGATTTCCGGCGCTGCCTGACGGCCGGTCAGCACCAATTCCACTGCCGGCGGTTTTTCCTGCATCACATCCACCACCTTTGACAGCTGCAGCAACCCCAGTTTCTCGGCCACGCAAATTTCGTCCGCCACCACCAGGTCGTATGCTTCTGAAGCCAGGGCCCTCCGCAAGGCCGCCAAACCCCGCCTTGCCGCCAGCAGGTCCCTGGCAGCCGGCTTGCGTCCCACGAAACCATCCTGTCCGTACTGCTGCAACGTCACGCCGGGCAGTTTCTTGAGCATTTTATGTTCCGCAGATGTGCCGCCTTTAAGAAACTGGATGAAACAAACTTTCAGACCCGCTCCTGCAGCCCGCAGGGTCAGCCCCAGCGCGGCCGTGGTCTTGCCCTTGCCGGGCCCGGTGTAGACGTGGGTGTAGCCTTTTACCAGCAATTGACTTCTCCTTTTCCCCGCCAGAACAAATCATCCAGCCAGTGCCTGACCTGTCCTTTTTACTCCGGCGCCCGGCGTTATTCCCGGTTCTTTATCAGCACGTCCAGTTTGCCCTTCAGGGCATTCCGGAACTTCTCTGCATCCTTAATGGTGCCAACCGCCCCGCCATAGTGCATGGGGATGGCCAGCGCCGGTTTGAAGTCCATGGCGGCCTGGATTGCCTCGTCGGCATTCATGGTGTAATGCCCGCCGACCGGCAGCAGGGCGATGTCTGTTTCTACTTTCTTCATCTCCGGGATGCGGTCGGTGTCGCCGGC
>JAFGIQ010000247.1 GCA_016929575.1 candidate division FCPU426 bacterium | reverse complement strand
GGGGCTGTGGCGCAGCTGGGAGCGCGTCTGAATGGCATTCAGAAGGTCAGGGGTTCGAGCCCCCTCAGCTCCACCAGAAAATTTTGCGAAGCGAAATTTTTAAGAGCAATGGAACATGATCCATTCTCTCCGGATTTTGCTTCTTAATTGTTTTGCCCCCGAAAAAGGCAGGGGGGCGCTTTTACAAAACGGCGTTTCGCTTACAGCGGAACGCCGTTTTCACATCAAGCGGGCGGGGAATGGTTTGCCTGCCAAAAGGCGAAAATGGCTCCCATCATTGATTTTCACGTACATGCTTTTCCGGATTTCCTGGCCGCGCACGCCCTGGCGGAGGTCACGGCCAAGGGCGGGTTTCAACCGTCTTTTGACGGAACGGTTGCCGGATTGCGCAAAGAAATGCAGGGCAACGGCATCACCCTGTCCGTGGTGCAGCCCGTGGCCACCAAACCTGCGCAGGTGCATGCGATCAACCGCTGGCAGGCGCAAGTGAACACCCACCCGGATGTGAAGGCTTTCGGCGCCCTGCATCCCGCGCTTGCTTTGGACCAGCTTGAGGAAGAGATTGCTTTTTTGCAGGGACAGGGGATCAGGGGGGTCAAACTGCATTCCGAGTATCAGCAGTTTTATCCGGATGAGGAACGGCTGGAGCCTCTATACCGGCTGTTGGAAAAAAACCATTTGCTTCTCCTGCTGCATGCGGGCGTGGATCTGGGATATGCCTCGGAGGTAAAGGCGACGCCCGCGCGCATCGCCCAGGTCCTGCGGGGATTCCCGGAATTGACAGTGGTGGCCGCGCATTTCGGCGGCTATTTGCTCTGGGACGAAGTGGAAAAGCATTTGATCGGGCGGCCTTTGTATCTGGACACCGGGTATTGCCTGCACGAACCCGTTTCCGCCCGCATGCTGGAAATGATCAAAGCCCACGGCAGCCGCAGGATACTTTTCGCCAGCGACGCTCCCTGGGGTGATCAGGGCCGGCAGCTGCGCCATCTGCAAGGATCGCCCCTGTCTGCCGAGGAAATACAAGACATTGGCGGCAAAAATGCGTATAATTTGTTGCAGGCCGGCGCGTCAATCCAGCCTGCATGAGACCAGGCAGGAGCAGGCTGCGCCCGGAAGGTTTTTTTGAAGCTGAGCAGGCGAGGCCAAACACATCAAGGGGCAGCCACACGCGCCCCCCGACTTCCTTTACGATGTCAAAAAGGAGGTAACAGCATATGCGGAATTTGGATACCATACGCCAGCTGGAAATATTCAACGGCCTGTCGGACAAGGAAATGGCCACAGTGATAAGGCGTTCCAAACAAATGGAGTATAAGGCCGAGGGCGTGATTGTCAGGGAAAAATCCCCCGGAGGCATGATGCACATCATTTTGGAAGGCAGCGTGGAAGTGCGCAAAAAAACGCCGGACGGCAATGAAAAACCCCTGGCAATTTTAAATGAAGGCACGGTTTTTGGCGAAATGTCCTTTTTCGACGGCTGCCCCTATTCCGCCAGTGTTATTGCCAAGGAAAACACCTCGACCTTGACCATGTTTAAAAATGATTTTCTGGAAATGGCGGAAACTGAGCCTGCTTTGGCCCTGAAAATGGCCATCAACCTCATCAATACCCTGTCAACCCGGCTGAGGAAAACAAATGAAAACCTGGTTACTTTTGCGGCTTTACGGGGGAAAGAATAGACAGTAGTATCCACGGTTTACACTGGACAAGCATTCTGCTCCGGGTGGCAATGGCATTACGCCCACAGTCGGGACCCACTCGGGATTAAGCGGGGGATTATCAATTTTACGCCCATTTTTAAAGGAAAAACCAGTGCGAATAGCCTGCGGCACGATATGTATACAGCTATTCCGGTAAAATGCCTGGTTGCCCTGGAAATTACCCCGGTTCTGCCAGCCTAAAAAAGCCCGGCCGCATGCCAGAATAATTGGTTGACAATCGCAAAAATCCTCCTATTATATCTCTAATTCTTTTTTCTCTATAGGAAAGAGAGGCACCGGAAGATGCGCAGCGACATTATGAAAAAAGGAGCGGCTAAATCCCCTCACCGTTCATTGTTCAAGGCCATAGGTTATACCAACGAGGAACTCAGCCAACCCATTATCGGCATTGCCAATTCTTTTAATGAGATAATCCCCGGGCATGTCCATTTGCGAAGCCTGGCGGAGGCGGTGAAAGCCGGGATACGCATGGCCGGCGGCACGCCGATGGAATTCAACACCATAGGCATCTGTGACGGTATTGCCATGAATCACGAGGGCATGAAATACTCCCTGGTTTCCCGTGAGATTATTGCGGATTCCGTGGAAGCCGTGGCCATGGGAACCCCGTTTGACGGCTTGGTGCTGCTGCCCAACTGCGACAAAATCATTCCGGGCATGATGATGGCTGCCGCCCGTCTGAATATTCCCGCAGTTCTCATTTCCGGCGGGCCGATGTTGCCCGGAGAATACCGCGGCAAACGCATTGACTTGGTCAAGGGCCCCTTTGAAGGCGTGGCCCGCGCCAAAATGGGCAAGATCTCTGAAGCGGAGTTTTGCGCCATGGAGGACGCAGCCTGTCCCACCTGTGGTTCCTGTGCAGGGTTGTTCACGGCCAATACCATGAACTGCATGGCCGAGGCCCTGGGTCTGGCCCTGCCCGGCAATGGTTCCGCTCCGGCGGTGAGTGCGGAACGGGTGCGGTTGGCCAAACAGGCGGGCATCAAAGTGATGGAAGCGGTCAGGAAGAATATGACCCCGGAAAAAATATTGACACTGGCTGCTTTTCAAAACGCCATTGCCGTGGACGTGGCGATGGGCGGGTCGACCAACACGGTTTTGCACCTTCCAGCCATAGCGCATGAAGCCGGCATCAAGTTGGACCTGGAGGAATTCAACCGTATTTCCAAAAGGACGCCGCATTTGTGCAATGTGAGCCCTGCGGGCGATCATTTCATGGTGGATATTCACAAGGCCGGGGGAGTGCCGGCAGTGATGAAAACACTGGCCGGAAAAGGACTGCTGGACACCAGCCTGCTGACCGTGACCGGCCAGAACGTGGGGCAGAATATTAAAAAGACAGAAGTGTTGGACCCGGATGTGATCCGGCCCATTGCCAAAGCCTACCATGCAACCGGCGGCTTGGCGATCCTGCGGGGCAACATTGCCCCCGAGGGTGCGGTGGTAAAGCAGTCGGCCGTGGCGCCGGAGATGATGCATCGCGTTGGACGGGCGCGCGTCTTCGACAGCGAGGACAGTGCTTTTGCGGCCATCATGAACGGCAAGATCCAAAAGGGGGATGTGGTGGTGATCCTGTACGAAGGCCCCAAGGGGGGGCCGGGCATGCGCGAGATG
>JAFGIQ010000246.1 GCA_016929575.1 candidate division FCPU426 bacterium | reverse complement strand
CAGGCTGCTGAAAAACCTCTTTCCGCCTGAACGGGATTAGGCTATGGCAGCATGAATAATAAAGTCTCCGCGAAAAAGACTTATTTTTTCCACTTTTTCGCGTGAAGGCCACCCTCCCGCTGGTGGCTGCCTTTATTATTCATGCTGCCATAGCCGAACAACCGGGGTTTTTCATCACCCTGCTAATGTGTTTTACTGGTTTTTTGAAACATCGCCACCAGGTTCATCATCCAATACGCCCCCCAGCGGTCTTCCAGCTGTTGCCACCATCCGGGCATATGCGGCCGGATCTTTTTCCTGAGCCAATCCGTAATATCCCACCTGCCTCCGCGGTAACCGTAACCGCGCGCCTCTGTAAAATGCAGGCCGTGTATGACGGCTGCAGAACGCAAGCCCTGCACCGTATACTGCGTTTCCCAGCCCCAGGGCCAATCCCCCAGCCAGCGGTGCCCCCATTTAATCAGCGAATAGGGATTACATGCCTGCGGCACATCCACCACCACACAGCCGCCGGGCTTCAACAGGCGGGTCATCTCCTGCCAAACGGGTTGTGGATCAGGAAAATGCTCGATCAATCCTTGTGAAAAAATGACATCGTAGTATGCATCCGCCAGGCCGGTGGCGCGCGCATCCGCCTGATGCAGGATCAAGGGACTGCGCAGCCGGCGTGCGGCCAAAGCGGCAAGGCGCAAGGCTTGCGCCGAGCGGTCCAGGGCGTGCGTTTCGACCTTATGCAAACGCCCAAGAATGATGGCGTCCAAGGCCGGGCCGCAACCCATCTCCAGCAGGCGCGGTTGTTTCCGGCCTTGCAGCGCTTGTGATACAAGCGCATAAAACGGCCGGCGTCCGCTTTTCCTCTCCTCTGCTTCCCTGACATGCCAAGCGCCTGCCGGCCGTGTTTTTCCGTCCGCAACCAACCGCCCCCCATGGACATTCAACCCGCTTGCCCCTTTTTGTCTCCACAGGCCGTCAAAACAGCGGGCGCGTTCAGGCCGGGGCGGCCGCGAAGGCCGCTTCACCATCACCCAGGCCGCTGCCATGAACAAAGCCGCGTGCATGCCGCGGTCGTGGATAAGGCAATGTTCCACCGCATTGGCAGCGATCCAGCCGCTTAACCCGGCTATCAGGGACCATCCTGCGGCCGATGGCCAACCGGATTGCAGCCGACTTGCTTTTTCAAGCAGTGAACGGCCCAGTTGCATCCCCGCCCACACCAGTGCGATGAAACCTGCCAATCCGGTTTCCACCAGCACGGTCAGCCAGAGAGAATGGGGGTGGGTAATAAAGCCGATGGGATTCACATCACTGCTGCCTAAAGCCGGCGCCAAAAAACGATACCAGCCCGGGCCGATTCCAATCCAGGGGGAAGTCATGAATAATTGTCCGGAAACAGCCATGTACTCCAAACGGTCCTGAAAGGAGGCCAGCTTGGTTTCCCAAAAACCGCTTTGTATAAAATTGGGCTGGCACAGCATCAGGGTCACGAATCCTGCTGCGGCCAGAGTAATCAGCCATACCGTAAAACGGGGGGAATACCTAGCAGCGCGGAAAAGCAAAATAATTGCCGCCGCGGCAACCGTCAACAGACCGGTGAGGGAAAAGGTCAATCCCATCGCTGTGGCGAGCACCAATACGGCCAACAGGCCCGTCATACGCAGGAAGCCGGAAGGATGAAAAAGCGCTGTAGCAGCAGCAAAAGGCAATAACATCCCCAGAAACACCGCCAGGGTATTGGGGCCAAAGGCGGCGGCCGCACGCACTGTTTCGCCCTGGGAGGTCATGATTTGCAAGGCAGCCGGATGAAGGGCAAATAAGCCCCTGGTTTGGCCAATGCCCCACAGGGCCGAAACCAGGGCGGCCAGAAGCAGCGCCCACAAAACCCTTTCCGCCTCGCGGCCGCGGCGCAGCACATGTACGCTGATAATGAAAACCAGGATGAACTCCAGCCAGCGCAAAGCACCTTTGCTGGTGATGGGAGAGAGTCGGAAGAAAACCGAAAACACCAGCAGCAGGGTGAAAGGCAGCCACCAGGCAGCGGTTAAAGCGCCGCTTTGCCGCCAGGCGCGTCTTGCCGCTACTTGCCAGACGAGGCCCGGCAGGGAGGCGGCCAAGGCCATTTCACCGGTATACACCGTACCCCAACCCCAGAGTTCGCGCGGTTGTTCAAACGGAAGCACAAATCCAAAAAGAACCAGGGCCCATGCAGGCGCCAAAAAAGCCAAAACGCCGATGCCACCGCCCACCAACAAAGCACTCAGCCAGCTGTCCGGGGCAAAAACCTGGCACAGGCCCGCCAGCGCCACCCACCCTGCGGCTGCTGTATGCTTTTGCAAATCTGTTTTAAACACCCACCCTGACATGGTAAGACTTCCTTGCCGATGATAATACCCTGCCGCTGAAGGCCTAAGCCGCTTATTGTCAATGCAAAGCGCTTTTTGTCCTATGGGAGTTGTTTTTTGGCCACCCCTTGTTCTTCCTGGTATTCCTTCACCTTGGTGACCATGCCCGACAATTCGACTTTTTTAGTGTTGATAAGACACCATACTCCTGCCTTGAGGGCGGCTGGTTCGCGTGGAAATCCCGGACAATCACGCACCAAGCGCAGCGCTCCTTGCACGCGCAGCATCAATTTGACATCCTGGCGGCCGGCCAAAGGCACGCTGATCCCCGGATTGTCCAGCGACGGCACGGGCTGGACAGAGAGAATCTCCCCCACTTTTTCCCCCTCGCGGTTTTGCAGCACGTCTCCTTGCGCCAACTGGGCAACCAGCTCGGGCAGCGGTTTTGGCACCCGCACCTCCACCAGGGCCAGACCGCTTGTGCCTTCCAGGTTCGTTCCGCGCGCAATGGAGTATTGCACCACCATGACTGCCGCTCCCATGGCCATGGTCAAGGCGACGATATCCCACCAACGGATGGTCCAATCAGATTTCATTGCTATTCCCACCTTTCGTTATGCTTGCCTGCTTGTCCACACCCTCCCCCGGCCCGGATAAAATCGCAAAAAACCCGCCGCAGTGCGCAAGCGCCGGACTGCCCGGTTATCGGTTTTTGGTGTGTCCGTTCTTTTGCGCATCCTTCGTGTTGACTGCATCCACTTTTCTGTATTTCCATTCCCCCCGCAGCACCCAATAGAGCCGCAGCCAGGGAATGAGCAGGTATTGCGGCAGCAAATACGCCACATCCAGCATGCCCACCCTGCGCTTGCGGCAGACAGCATAGACCGAGCCGGCCCAGCCCAGGAAAAAAGCGGCGGCTCCCAAAGCAGCAGGAACCCAGGCCTGCAACCGCAGGGACGCCAAACCGACCGGCAGGCCAAAATATACCCCCCAATAAAAAACCGGGAAAGCCCTGCCATCCACCCACTTTAAACACTGCCGGTACAGCACCGGATGCTTTCTTCGCAGTAAGGGTTCATGCAGGCCGTACCGCGCCTCCCGCAGATACACATCCCGCGCGGCAGGCACCAAGGGGTGGTAAACGCGGCAGGCGGGTTCAAAAATAATACGGTAGCCTCTTTCCAGCATGGTAAAGGCCAGATCCGAATCTTCCCGGTTGGCCCGCTGAAAACGTTCGTCAAACCCCCCCACTTCCTGGAATACGCGCTTGCGGTAAAAGACATTGCACGTCAGGTAGTGTCCTCCCCGCGCATTGGCCACCAGGTGGGTGAAAGGCGTCGGCAGCGGAGAATTGGGCGGCGGGAAGGTGGCCCCTTCCACCCCCGCCACATCAGCAAGGTCAAAATGCGGGGCTGCCCGCAGCCACCACGCGGCATCCACCACAATATCCGAATCCAAAAATCCCAGGATGCCGCCGCGGGCGGCAGCAGCGCCGCGGTTGCGGGCGGCAGCCGGACCAACCGGCATATCGTGGCGCAATACTCTTAATGGAAAAGGATCGTGACGCCGCGCGAGCGCTTCAGCGGTCCGGTCCGTGGAGCCATCGTCAATGATAATAACTTCCATCTCACCGGCGACCTGGTGCACCCGGGCCAGGGAGGCCAGGGCTTTTTCCAGTAATTCCCGCCGGTTATGCGTGGGGATGATGACGGACAAGTGCGGCTTTTCCATGCAGCTACCCTCTTTGAAAAATCCGGCGCAGAATATCCATGTCATCCGCAGCCACGGCTTTTAAAAGGACGGCCGCACCGCCATAGACCGCCGCCCCTGCCGCCACTACTGCCAGCGGATGCAGATGGCGCAACAGCCAAACGACCCCCATCATGACTCCAACCGCCAGGCTGATGCGCAGGGCCGGCGCCAGCAAGGGCAAGGCAAAAAGCATTCTCCTGGCGCAGGTATAGTATGCCGCCAATAAAAAAAGCTCTGTCAGCAGGGCCGAGAGCGCGGCTCCCAGATAGCCGTAGGCAGGAATGAAAAGGAGGTTGGCCCCCACGCTTATCAACACGGCTATGCCGGAGATGACCGCATTGACTTTTTGCCTGCCTCCGGAAATAAGCAAAAACGAAAGCGCATAATTCAAATATATGCAGCCCAGGGCCAGGGAGAGCCATACCAGGGCGCCGCCGGCCGGCGCGTATGCCTCGCCAAAAAAAAGGATCATCAACGGCTTGGCCATGATCAAAGCGCCGCCGACAATGGGGGCGCCCAACAGCAGCAGCAAACGCAGCACTTTGCCTGCAGCGCGGGCCATTTTATCCCGGTCCTCATGAAACAATTTTGAAAAGCCGGGGAAAGAGGACACCACCAAAATGGCCGGCACCACCATCAGGAATTCTATGCATTTGTGGGCTGCACCATACCATCCGACTTCAGCCGGAGGCCGCATTTTGGCCAGCAAAGTCATGTCGATCCTGAAATAGATGTTGATAAACAGGGTGGTGAGGGTCAAAGGCAGGGCCTGGCGCAGGGCGTATGTCAAAAAAGAGGGATTCAGGCGCCAGGGCTGCCGTAAAAAAGACCTGCTGCTGATCAGGAATGCCATGCCCGTGGTCAAAGCCAACCCTCCGGCTGCCACATAAGCGGCGGCCACGCCCTTAATCCCCCATCCCCAGCCCAGCGCCACCACGCCGAAAAGCACCAGCCCCAATTTCTGCAAAGCCATGATGCCGGCTTCATATTGCATCTTTTGGTGGGCATGAAAAACGGCATTTCCAAATTCGGTGAAGGAATTCAGCATGACAAAAGCAGCCATCCAATATACCAGCCGGGTCATCTCCGGCGTGGGCGCCAGGATGCGCAATCCGATTATCACCGCCAGTATAAACAGCACGGCCAAACCCGCTTTGATGACCAGCAAATTCCAAAAAATCATAGCGGTCTGCGCCGTGTTTTTGGCCGCATCGCGCACCAGCAGGGGGTTAAGCCCAAAATCCACGATCACCACAAAAAGCAGGGCGAAGGAAAAGGCGAAATTCAGCGCCCCGAAATCATTCTCGCCCACGGACCGCGCCACCAGCACGATGAAGGCAAAGGACAACAGGCGGATCAAGACTTCTCCCAAACCTTTGAAAAAAACATTTTTGGCAAAAGAGCGGGCTATACCCATGGGCAGGTAGAATTCCTAGGGATATTTGATTCATCCAGGCCAAGTCGAGGCCTTGATGGCATGCATCAAATTCTAGCACAGGCGTACGGGGCTTGCGAGTGGAAAATCCCCGGCTGTGCAGCGGCGCCAAGCATAGAGAGACAGGAACCGGCCGGATGGATAAATGCTGTAATCGGGCCAACCTTACTTCGGGTGGGCTACGCAGGCAAACTGGAAGTAGCGCGCATCAGCAAGCTTCCCCAGGGTCAGGATGTTCAAGAGTTCCAGTTTCAGGGAATGAATGGGGTTGATTCCCTGCAGCTGCAATACGTCATACCCGCACTGCTCCAGTGTTTCCCGAATGCTGCGCTCGGTAAAAAACCTTAGATGGGTTTTATCCAGTATAAGGCCGTCGGTATATTTCCATTGTTTATGCCACACCAGGTCCTTCAATACGCCCCAGTAGCGGACATTGGGCACAGAACAAACCAAGACCCCGTCGGGTTGCAGCTTTTGCTTGAACATCCTCAGGGCCCCCCAGTGGTCGGACAGGTGCTCCAGGATGTCATTGGCCACAATGCAATCAAAATCCCTGTCCGGAATCATCCCCCCCGCCGCCTCCACCTTGCCGGCAATCAGGCGGTCAAGCCGGCCGGTTGCGGCTTTTGCTGCTGCTGGTTCCTGCTCTATGCCCCATACTTCGCAGGCCTGCCTCTGTTTCAGTTTCATCCCAAAAAAACCCTCGCCGCAGCCTACTTCGAGGATCTTCCGGGCCGCAAGCGGTACAAAAGGCAGCATTTCCGGCCGCTCCTGGCTGTAATACCCGGGCGCCATGCTCTTGCGGTTTGCAGTCTGCAGGTGTTTTTTTTCAGGCATATCCGGACTATACAACCTTTCCACGATGGCGCCAGCGAATACGGAACAAATCCATCAACATTTGTGCCGAATGCCGCAGCGGTGACACTTTGGATTCCAGCACATTTTTCCAGCACACCGGCACTTCGCTGATTTTCACCTTGAACTTGCGCGCCAGAAAGAGCACTTCAGCGTCAAACCCAAAACCCGGAATGGTCAGGCGCGCGAATATTTTCCGCGCCGGCGCACGGCGGAACAATTTAAATCCGCACTGGGTGTCATGCAACCCCGGCAGGACCAGCAGCTGCACCAGCAGGTTGAATGTCTTGCCCATGAATTCACGGTAAATTGGCTGGCGGTGTATGATGTCGGCGCCGCGCACGGCGCGGGAGGCTATCATAATCTCAGCGCCGGTTTGCGCGGCTTTTTCCAGTTTCTTCAGCTCGGCGATGGGGGTGGAAAGGTCGGCATCGGAGAAAAGAATCCATTCCCCGCGGGCCGCGGCAACCCCCCGCCGGATGGCGGCGCCTTTGCCGCGGTTTGATTTGTTGACCAAAAGGCGCACAGGCACCCCCCGGCCCTGATGCCTGCGGACCACGGCCACGGTCTGGTCAACACTGCCGTCGCTGACCACGATGATTTCGCTCCTTGGTTTTTGTTCCTGTAAATAACGGGTGATGATATCCAGGCTTTGGGAAAGCCTTTTTTCTTCATTATAGGCAGGTATCACAACGGATAATTCTGGCGACATACCGGAAAGTCCTTCTTCATTTACGCGGCCTGCGTTTCCGCAGCGCCGGTTTTCCCCTCCGTGAAACGGAGGCTTGCCAACCCTATGCCCAGCAACAGGCTGAAATGCATGCCGCGGGCGTATATCGTCAAGACATCAAACATATTGGCCAGCAAAAACGCCAAGCCGCCGAAAACCGCGGCCGTTGCCGCCGGCAGGGAAAAAACGCCCGGCCCCCGCAGCAGCCGCACTCCTATGGCCGCGAGCAGCAGGAAAAATCCCGCCAACCCTGCAATGCCGGTTTCCACGAGAATCTGCAGGTAGAGATTGTGTATGTGTTTGCAGATGGCTTCCCAGGCATAATAATCCTCTGTAAAATACCCGCGGATGTTTTGCTCGTATTGGCCCGCGCCAAAACCCAGCCAGGGATGGCGCCTGAACATTTTCACCGCCGTGCGCGTACAGACCGTGCGGAAATGAACGGAATCTTCCTGTCCGGGCGTGGCGATGGAAAACAGGCGCTGTACCATCATCGGGGCGCGTTTGGGATTCAGGGAATAATAGGCGCCCAGCAGCACGACCACGACGCCTGCTATTCCCAAGACCAGTAAAAATATCCGCCGCGGAACTTTGACATACAGCCAGATTCCGCCGGCGGCCGCGGCGCTTATCCAGGCCCCCCTGGTGTAGGTCAGTAGCAAAGCCGCTGACAGAATCCCGACCGCCGTCCATGGCAGCAGTTTTTTATTCCACTCCCCGCCCTGCGGCACCAGCGCCAGGGCCAATGGCAGGAGGCATAACAGATATCCTGCCAGCTGGTTGGGATGACCCAGGGTGGCATACGCGCGTATCCATTTGTCCTGGTAAAGCATCATGGTGCTCTGGTTGTAATTCAAAAAACTCCCCGGCCCGGCAAGACTTTGCACCAGACCCACCAGCGCCGCTGCCACCGCCGCTGCCACCGCCACCCGTATCAGCAGGCCCTGTTCCTGCTCTCCGGACACGGTATTGTGTGTCAGCCACAAGACCAGAAAAAATTCCAGCCAGCGCAGTGTCTGTTTGAGCACCGGCCCCACCGCACCGGCATTGACCGCGGACAGCAGCAAGGCTGTGAAAAAAGGTGCGGCCCAGATCCACAACCGCCAGGACACTGCAGGCCACGACCGGCGGCAAAGCCAATGCGCTCCCCACCCCAGCAGCATGCCGGCGAGAAGACATTCGGTCGTATAAACAGTCAGACCGATCTCCAGGGGAAAATCAAACGGAAGCGCGATGGCCAGCATCAGGGGAGCCAGCCAGGGCCGGTATGCAGTCGCCGCGACTGCACCTGCCACCAAAACACACGCCAGGAATAACAGCATATTAAAAGGCGCCCCGGCCGAATAAAACCGTGGGTATGGTTCTGAGAAAAATGACAAGGTCCAGGAGCAGGGATTGATTTTTAATGTAATAGAGGTCGTATTTGATATTCTCCTCCAGCGGTTTTTCCGAACGGCCCGAAACCTGCCATAAACCGGTGAGCCCCGGCAACACCAGCAAGCGATAGCGGTAAATGGGTTTGTATTTTTCCAGCATAAAGGCCATTTCCGGTCTTGGGCCCACCATACTCATGTCGCCCTTGATGACATTAAGGACCTGCGGCAGCTCATCCAGGCTCATCCTGCGCAAAAACTTGCCCACGCGGGTGATGCGCGGATCTCTCTGCTGGCGGGGAGTGGGCGCATATTTGGGTGTTTCCACAAACATGGAACGGAATTTATACAGCAGAAATTTCCGGCCTTGATAGCCGATGCGTTCCTGGCGAAAAAAAACCGGTCCCGGCGAATCCAGCTTGATGGCCAGCATGATGGCCACCCAGAGAGGACTGGTCAGCAGAATGATGAGAATGGCAAAGACTTCGTCGAAAAACCTTTTCAAGACCTTTTTGCCCCCTCCGACCTGCCCTTCCGCCAGGCTGTTGATCAGCCCTTCCAGGCCTTCCACGGTGGAGGCCTTGAATCCGACCAGATCAAAAGCCTCGCTCACATGGCGGTGGGGGATGCCGTATTCGTCAAAAATTTCATTCACCTCGAGCAGATGCTGGTAATTTTTCACGGTGTCGGAAACAATAACCGCCTCAATTTCACGACGCTGGAAGCGGGCCAGGATTTCTTGGTCAATCAGCCGCCGCAGTTGTTTGGGCCCCGCTTTGGGCAGCACCAAGGTCGCGGCCACGTGATACCCCAGTTGGGCGTGTTTTTGAAGCAGATCCTGGACTGCCTTAATCTTTTTTTCAGAGCCGACCACGGCCACGCTGATTTGGTTCCACCCCCGGGCGCGCAGCTGTTTCATGGTCTGGTAATACACAAACCGGGCAACAGTGATCAAGACCACGGCCAGCAGCCAATACAGCAGGACCAGCACCCGTGATTTTTCATAAAACTTGAAGAAAAAAGTCAGCCCCAAGGCCAGCAGGAAGGCATAGGCCAGCGCTTTGATTATTTTCGCGTATTCTTCCAGCATTGACAGGTCGCGCACATCGCGGTACAGCCCCTGCTGGATGAAGATGACCATGCTCAAGACGATTAAAACCAGGGCCGGGGTCAGGTACTCTCCCAGGGGCTGGATCTGGATAAAGAACGGCAGCCGCACGCGCAGGGCGTAGGCGAGTAAAAACGCCGCGACCAGCGTGGCCCCGTCCAGGATGAGGAGCAGCAAGGTGTTGATTGTTTTTGTCGGTTGTGAGGACAACAGTGTTCTCCTGTTTTTAAAAATCCCGGCCGGGCCGGCTTTCATCGGCTGCTTGCATTCAAGTGTGTACTATTGTATCGTAAAATTTTTCCAGACGCGAAGCTAAAAATTCCCAGGAATAACGTTCTACGGCCGCGCGCCGGGCGGCCTGCCCCAGCCGTTCGCATTCCTGCGGATGGGACAACAGCTCCCGGACCGCCCCGGCAAAGCCTTCCACGGAATCCGGCGCCACGCGGCCGATCGTTTCCTGGGCAAACAGCGTTTTCATCTCTCCCACGGGCGAGGTCACAATCG
This sequence comes from candidate division FCPU426 bacterium, assembly GCA_016929575.1. Taxonomy (GTDB): domain Bacteria; phylum Oederibacteriota; class JAAXVQ01; order JAAXVQ01; family JAUVAV01; genus JAFGIQ01. The sequence goes on along the minus strand of JAFGIQ010000246.1, from coordinate 323 downwards.
GCCGCCCCATGGCCATGTAATCCCCGACTTTGTTCGGCCAGCGCCCGATGTTGGCTTGCTTACGGGCAAAAGGCAGCAAAAAAACATCCGCGCAGCCGAGATAATCCGGGATTTTTTCATATGCAACTACGCCGTATTCCAAAAGACCAGCCAGTGCTTTTGCCGGCCCTAAAATCCGCCGGGTCAGGGGGGAAGGTTTTCCCACCAACATGAGCCTCACGGCCGGATCCTGCTGATAGAGGCGGCAAAACACCTGCAAAACCAATTCCAGGTCATAGTGCACAAAACCCATAAATCCCAGCACTTTGGCGTCCGGCGATATT
>JAFGIQ010000245.1 GCA_016929575.1 candidate division FCPU426 bacterium | reverse complement strand
TCGCCGTCTTTGCCTTCGTCATTCAGGGTGAGGGTGGAAACGGTTGTAGGCACGGAAAGCTTCCTGGCAGCCATGGTCTGGAATTTCTTTTCCGCCTCGGAAATGACCACATCTTTTTCCAAAACCGCAGGCTGGGCCGGGATGCGCACATTGGCCTGCGCGGCAAACGTCCCCCAGCCGACGGTCGGACGCCGCACCTCCACTTGGATCTTGGCATCACCCGCCTGTTTTCTGTCCTGGCAAAGATTCGCCACCAGTGTAAGCTGGTTGCCGGTCAAATAATACCCTCCCAAGATCTGGAAATTGGAGGCCACGCCGGCATTTTTTTCCAGGGCCATGACGCTGTAATGGATTGTAGCCGGTGCCGGTGTTCCCGTGGTACTGGCGTTCACAACCATGGTCCAATTCCCGGCTGCGGGATCGGCCTTTGCCGCCACTTGGTAGCGCGCATGGACTTTGATCACGTCGGCCGGCACTGTTTGCCCGTTGGGATTTTTCAAGATAAATTCCAGCTTGGCGTTTTTTTCCTGCCAAACCGCCACAAAGGTCACGCGTTTTGCGCCCGGTCCGACGGGCACAGTATGCGTTTTGGTCTGGCCGGGATTGATCTCCGCCACTGGATCCAAATTAAATTCCATGCCCTGGGTTTCAGCCAATACCTGCAGGAAAAACTTCTCCAGCTGGAACTGGTCCAGCTCCTTGGCCAGGGAGGCCGGCGGATGATTGAGAATGTCCGCCAGATTGTTCAACTTGTCCTCGTCGATCTGGGTTTCATCGCCAATACCAAGCACATAGCCGTCCACTTTGCCGTCCACCAAGGCCTGGGTGACCAGCGGATTATCCATGCGCGTGCCGCTGTTTTCCTTGCCGTCGGTCAAGACGACCATGACCCGGTGCTGATCAGCAGCCGGAATGCCTGCAGTATTAAAACCCTGGGCTTCCATGGCTTTGAGCATGCCCCCGCCGATGGAGGTGGAGCCATGATTGGGTTGGTTGGTGGCAAAAGAAGCCACTATCTTGTCGCGTTTGGCTGCGTCTAAAAGCTCCAGGGTGGTGTTTTCAGTTGCATCCGTGTCAAAATAGGCGCTATGGTCATAATAGACCAAGCCGGTTTTGGTTTGCGCCGGCGGATTGTTAACCAGCCAGGTGTCCAGAAACAAAGTCGCGGCTGCCGCAGCGCGGCCATACTTGGGATCTGCCGCCGGCGAGGCCATGGAACCGGAGCGGTCAAATACCATCATGGCGTGGATCGGCTTCTCCCCGCAAACCAGTCCCACATCAACCGCAAAATTGTCCGTCTCGCCGGACGCGGCCTCATATATGCCGTTGCCGTTTTTGTCCTCGCACCCGTCGTTGAAGGTGTCGCCGTCGTTGTCAGGGTCGACTTCCTTGCGTACGCCATCCGCATCAAAATCCGCTCCGCGTTTGGCATACACATCCCCCCACTGAAAAACATACTCATAGATGTCCTCTTTATCATTTACACCGTCATTGTCAGAGTCTGTGTCAAAACGGCCGGTGCCAAAGCGGATCATCTCGTCAAAATCCATGACACCATCATTGTCAGAATCCGCCCAGATCTCCGGCTCATCGCTGCGGACATTGGGAGCGGAAACCGGGCCGACCCAGACACCTTCCGCCGGTTCAGCGCCGCCTTGCCAGGTGGCGTAGGTTTCCCAGCGCGGTCCGCTGCCCGGGTCCAGTATGTGTACCCACTGCGTGCCGTCGTCTTCCTCGCGGTATCCGTTCATGGTGCGCAAATGGCCGGGACGCCTGGTCATGATCGGCCGGTTGGCGTCCAAAAACCCTTTCAGTTCGTTAAAAGTCGGATCGACATTATCATAAAAATCGGTTATGGTCTCATTCAAAGCCCATTCCAGCGTGTCGGTTTCCTCGCCGCTCCAAAATCCCATGCCGTCATCATGCGCCAGGTCCCATTCCGGCAGGGTGTCGCCCACCCCGGGCGCTTCCTCCTGGGTGTAATAGCTGATCCTATCCTGGCAGATGTTCCCGCCGTAAAAACCGGCCATCATTGAGATGGAGGCGCGTACGCAATTCATGTGGCCGTGATCGCCGATGGCCGGCGGCGCATCCGGATGGATGTTGTCCCAATGCTTGAGCGTGGCTCCATCCAGATGCGAGGCGCAGCTGTCCAAGCAAAGCAAATTGGAATCCTTGCGCTGGCGCTGCCATTGCAGCGCGGCCAACACGACTTCCGCAATGATCGCGCCGTCCTCTCCTGCTCCGTCGCCTTGAGCCCCTCTGAACTTTTTACTGTTAAGCGTGCGCGTCTTGCTCCAAGCGCTCTCGCGTCCTTGCCGGTCGATCACTTTGACGCGATAATAATACTTGCCCTCGGGCAGCACTGCGGCTGGTTTGAAATACGCAGCCGTTACTTCCTTGTCCTCCACCAACTGGGTGAAATCGGCGTCCTTGGCCAGCTGGACTTTGAATTTTTTCGCATACTTGTTGCTGGTCCAGGCAAAGGCGATGTCCTCGCTGCGGATGGTGGCATCATCGCTGATGGTATACATGCCCACCCCCGGAATCAGGTTTTCCGCTCCCGGAGTGCGCTGGTCGCCGTAGAGCACCACCCAGTCGGAGATATGCTGGCCCTTGGTGCCCGGATAGCGGGCAATGGCAAAATCCTTTGCCTGGCTCAGCATTTTTTCATCATAATCCCCGAAAGTGTTGACTTGAGGCACAAACCATTTTTTCCTCCAAAGTTTGTGGCGCTCCAGGGTAAGGCTTTTTTGCGAGGCGGGCTTGCCCCAGGCCACAAAATCCACCAATTCGTCCTGGCCCTGGTCGTTTTTGCGATACACGGCCAGCTGGCCGGCCCGAGGTTTTAAAACCTCGGCAAATGAAGGGCCTGGATGCAGCACCGGTGCGGATTTTTCTTTAAACGCATACACATCGGCGCTTTTGTCTTTTTTATCCAGGCGGACGATAATATGGCTTAAGGGGGGCATTTTGGACAACTTGTCCGGAAGACTGAATTTGTGGTCGTCATTTAAAACCAAAGTCAATTGGGAAGCATCCACTTCCTGCTGCAAAGGGTTGTAGAGCTCAATCCAGGGACTTTCCTGGTCCGTGGTTTGGGGCGAGATTTCAGTTATAATGGGCGCGTAGGTTGCCTGAAACGGCAAGGGCGTTTTTTTTACCTGGCCGCAGCCTGTAAAAAACAGCATGGAACCAACAATCAAGGGGGTGCAAAAAGCAAGGAAAGGTTTTACATTTCGTTTCACATCGTCCTCCTTTAATGTTTTATTACTGAATTGAATTCCAGCCTCCTCTCTGTTTGATTTTTAACCATAAGTGTCCAAATTGGGATTGAGAAAGACACAATACTATTGAAAAATTGGCGCCAGCAGGCAACCAGGCTGCCTCCGGCAGTATTCGCACAGCAATGGTTTTTGACCAAATCAGACATCATACCCGGCAACATCCATTGTCATAAAATCCCGCAAATTATTATGCACCCGGTGCGGGCAGCACAGTAAGCAACGCGGGTTGTAAGGGTATTTCTTAAACGAGTCTAGTCCTTGACTTCCACGGAAAAAATGCGCGTAAACTGCGGACCAACTGTGCAAGGTGTAGTATCTGCAAAATCTGCGGCTGTTGCCGGCCAAGATGGCAATATACTGCCGCCGCCCTATAATTGCAAGTAAAAAATCCGGGGTTGAGGATATTGCTGCAATAGCGGTTTGTACGGTTACGCAGATTTAAAGCAGTTTCCGCAGAAACACCGCGTCTTGATTGCAGGGTTGTTCATTACGCCATCTGTCATGGGTTTTGATACGGTTATCCGGACAACGCCCCGGTCTACCGGTCAGGGCAGATCAACGACTTACTTCCCCCAATTCATCCCTGTGATCGTCATTTGCAGCGCCGTGGCAAACAACACCCAGCCTAAATAGGGCAGGTTGGCCCAGGTAACCCAGCGCAGGTGGGGATATACCGCAACCAGCGCCCACACCAAGGTGCCTAACACCATCAGGATGTCCGCGCTGGCCAAGAGATTACTCCGCAGGCCAAACTGCAGAGGTGTGAAAGCAAGATTGAAAATAAGATTTAAGAGAAACGGCAGGGCCACCAGAAGCCCGAGCTGCCGGGTGCCAGCCTTATAAAAGACGATGCCGAATGAAATGAGAATCACAACGTACAGTACGGTCCAGACCGGTCCAAACAGCCAGCCGGGCGGGGCCCAGGACGGCTTGGCCAATATTTGGTACCCCTCAAAACTGTTCATTCATTGCATCCTTTATCCTTATGGATGTTGCTGCAATAATGATATAAGTCCCCATTTGCCCAAGTGTACGGGCACGGGTCATGAAACGCAATAAAATATTATTGAATTGCTTCCCCCCATCCCTGTTTCACGGTTATCTCCCTTATCTGTTCCATTGCCGTGTCAAGGCCGGTCAAATCCGTATAGATATCCGGTGTGTCTTTGATCCGGCCGCCATGACCAATCAGTTTCAGCTGATATTCATCCCCTGGTTGCATCTGCGTTATCACCGCTTCATAGATCAGCGAGGGTTGTCCTGCCCAGTCATTGTTTTCCTTGGTGTATTGGTCATTTACATCATTGGATTTATTGACTTCAAGAAACAAAGCCGACGTTTTTTCAGCATTGATAAGTCTGGTCTCAAGTGAAAAGCCGGACATGGGCGTGGCGGAAGTCACGGTGTCAGGATAGGGTTCCTTTTTGCTGGGCAGGCTTTTACCTGCGGCTTGCAGGCGTGAAGCCCAGACCGGAAAGCATTCGGCATAAAAAGCGGCTCCTTTTTCGTTTTTTCCCGCATGGCGGAAGCCTTTGCCATCAGCTCCTGTGATGTACAGCGTATCGATCAATCGCCCGTCTTGATCTTCGGCCCAGATGACTATCTGCGGCAAGATGTTGAATATTATCGGGCCGGCCTGCATGCGCTCACTCCAGTGCTCACCGTGCACAATATCCACGGTGATTGGCTGGCCTTGGACCTCTTGCCTCAGTTTGATTATTTTGTGCTTTTCATCCAGCGTATTCACCACGCAGCCCGACAAGCTGCCGCCGATGAAAAAAACACTCATCAACAACAACATCCCGTCTTTTGCCGCCATTTTCACCTCACTTAAAGTAGCACCACCATTTTAAAAGATAACATGTGTCAGTAAAAAGTCAATTCAGGGCTGCCGCAGGCGTCCTTTTTCTTCCGAACAATCCATCCGGTCAGGACTGCCGGAGATATCCTTTTGCCAAGGTGGGGCGGGAACGCGTGCACGAACCGCAGGGATTGAGCACGTCCGCCAAAATGGTTGTGGCCGTGGACTTTTCTTTTCCGCTGCCACCTTGGCAAAAGGATATCTCCGGCAGTCTGGGCGCCTACTGGCGCCAATTGATCAATAGGTATCGTGTCTTTCTCAATCCCAATTTGGACACTTGTGATCTTATAAGTATTGTGTCCCACATGTTAGATTTCCCTACCATGAATTATGCTCCTGCCTCACGAGCGGTTCAATAGAAAATCGACTTTGATCTGTCCCCGATGACAGAATTATTTATTTACAAAGGGAATGATTCATATTTATACGTATGCCCGCCTTTGAATTTTCTTTATTATCAATATTATTTCAGCAGCGGGCTTGATAATCAGCGCCCTTGTTTCATTTTAAAAACCATGTAATAATACGAAAGATTTCAACGTCTATTGTGCATGGCCCATAAGCCATGCATGACACATTTTATTTTAGAGAGGTGAGGTATATGAAAAAAATGAAGTTAGGTCTTGCCGGCGTATTGCTTTGCCTGCTGGCGGCAAGCTGTAGTCAAAACATTCCTACGTCGCCAGATACCATCCCCGGCCCCCAATCACAGCAAATGTCCGGCCAAGGGATTCTATGGGCAACAGGCGATGTCGGCTATGTTGTCAGGAACAGCTCCACCAACCTGTGGGAATTTCGAAAAATCACCCTTGGACTTTTTAACACCAATAAACTGCTCTTCACCCTGCCTGCAGCCAACAGCGGCGAGATCTCTGATTTGGACTATCAACCTGTCCGCGGTTTTGTGTTTATCCAGCGCGACAGCAATCCCATTTATCAGAGTGTGTGGACCGTCGCCGCCAACGGTACAAACCTCCAAAACCGCAATATCCATCCCTCTGCTTTTTACAAACGGTTTCCGCGTTGGAAGCCGGATGGCAGCATGTTTGCCGTGGATTCAAATTACGGCGGACAGGGCGTCACGCTTAATATTTACAATTCCACCCTGGCCCCTCCGCTCGTGGCCAGCACTGCCGGTGACAGCGCTGTCTGGACCCCGACCAACCAGCTGGTTTATCTGGTACTCTACCCCATTTTGCACGGAACCGGAAAAGAACCGGACCGGATCATGATCGCCAATGCCAATGCCAGCAACCCGGCTACCCTCCTGATAGAGACCGGATGGCCAAGCGATTGTTCATCCGACTTCCATCTGCTGTATGTGTATGGTCCTGACGGCATTCACGGGTGGACTTCCTATGCCATCAAATCCAAGATACTGACAAACGAGGGCGGCCCCACCGTAGTGCGGGCAAACATTCCCATTAACGGACGTTATCCGAATGTCCACTTCACCACTGATGAGCGCTACATTATTTTCGAAGCCACAGATGGTGTTTATCAAATGAAAAAAAGCGGCACCAATATGAAAAAATTGGCTGACGGAAAACTACCGGTAGTCATGAACTAGCATCAATCTTGGTTTTTGGGACACAATACTTCATTTGGCTTTTTTGTCGGATTCAGTTATATCTTGCATCACAAGTGTCCAAATTGGGATTGAGAAAGACACGGCAACTATTGATACAGTGGTGCCAGCAGGCAACCAGACTGCC